>JAAYZL010000037.1 GCA_012514855.1 Clostridiales bacterium | reverse complement strand
GCTTGCGCGCCTCGATCGGGTCGATAAACAGCTGCTTGGACATGGCTCACTCTCTCCTTGTATCAATAACTGGAATTAGTCGTCAAACTCCCAGATCGTCTCGCGGATGATCTCGCTGACGGTCGGATGCGGGAAGATGATCTCCTTCGCGTCCTTGACGCGCAGCTCCTGCTCGATCATCAGCGCCGCGCCCCAGACGACCTCGGAGCTCGCGTTGCCGATCATATGCACGCCGAGTATGTTGCGGTGCTTCTTGTGGATGAGCATCTTGCACAGCCCGTCCGCGCCCTCGTTCTCCGCGATGAAGCGGCCGGAGAAGCGCATCGAGAGCTTTTTGACCTCGAAATCGACGCCCGCGGCGACCGCCTCCTCCTCCGTCATGCCGACCGTCGCGACCTCGGGGTGCGTGTAGATGACGGACGGGTTCGCATTGTAGCGCATCCGGTCCTTCTTCCCGAGCATGGTGTTCACGGCGACCTCCGCCTCGCGGTAGGCCGTGTGCGCGAGCATCACCTTGCCGATGCAGTCGCCCGCGGCGTAGACGTTTTCGACGTTCGTCCGGCACTGTTCGTCGGTCAGGACCACGCCGCGCTCGGTGGCAATTCCGATGTTCTCGAGACCGATGCCCTCCGTCGCGGCGCGGCGGCCGATCGACAGCAGCACCTTGTCCGCCGGAATCTCGAACGTCTTCCCGTCCGCCTCACAGACGACCTTGCCGGGCTCGACCGCGACGACCTTCGCCGACAGCCGGAAATCGACGCCCCTTTTCGCATATTCCTTCCGGAGCATCGTCGAAATCTCGCGGTCGGTGGGCCCCGCGATGTGGTCGAGCATCTCGACGACGGTCACGCGGCTCCCGGCGACGGCGTAGTACGCGGCCATCTCGAGGCCAATGA
Source organism: Clostridiales bacterium (assembly GCA_012514855.1). The sequence continues at coordinate 7,218 of JAAYZL010000037.1, read as the reverse complement.
CGCCGCCCCCGACGATCACGAAGTCCTTCGGAATCTCGGGGAGTTCGAGCACCTCGCGGTTCGTCAGCACGAACCCGCCGAGGTTTTCGCGGACGCCCGGAATCGGCGGCACGACCGCGACCGAGCCGGCTGCAATCAGGAGCCGCTTCGCCTCGTAGTCCTGCCGACCCGCGGTCACGGCGAAGCCGCCCTCGACGCGCCCCCTGACGACGGCCGCTTCCTTGACGACCGCGACGCCCAATCTCTTCAAGGTCGAGCTGACGCCGGCGACGAGCGTGCGCACGACCTTGCCGCGCCTAAGGACGACGGCCTTCTGGTCGATGAGCACGTTTTCGGCGAGCACGCCGTACTTCCTGCCGTCCCTCGCGTGCTCGTATATCTTGGCGGAGTTCAGAAGCGCCTTCGACGGGATGCAGCCCTCGTTCAGGCACACGCCGCCGATCGCGTTTTTCTCAAACAGGCACACCTTCATGCCCGCGTGCGCGGCGCGCTCCGAGGCGAGATACCCCGCCGGGCCGCCGCCGATGACGATCAGATCGTACATTTCCATCCTCCGTCTAGCCCTGCGCAAGCAGCAGCGTGAAGTTCTCAAGGTTGCGCCTGAGGTCGACGAGGAACTTCGACGCCGGGCTTCCGTCGATCGCGCGGTGGTCGTAGGTCAGGGACAGCGTCATCGCCGGATAGGCCGCGATCTCTCCGTCGACCACGCGCACGCGCGTCTCGAGCGTGTTCACGCCCAGAATGCCCGTCTGCGGAGGGTTGATGACCGGCGTAAAGCTCTCGATGCCCATCGCGCCCAGGTTCGACACCGTGAACGAGCCGCCCTGCAGGTAGTCCGGGTTGATCTTGCCGTCGCGGCACTCCTGCGCGAGCCTCTTCGCGGTCTCGGAAAGCTGCCTGAGGCTCATGCCGTCCGCGCTGAAGATCGTCGGAACCATCAGCCCGCGGTCGGTGTCGCAGGCCATGCCCAGATTGACGCCCCGGAAGTATTTCATGGTCTTTCCGTCGTCGATCAGGTTCGCGTTCAGCGCCCGGTGCTCGGGTTTTTGCAGCGTGCGCGCGACCGCGTAGAGTATGATGTCGTTCAAAGACACCTTGTGCATGCCCATCGGCTCGCCCTTCTCCTTGAAGAGCTTGCGCAGGTTCTGAATCTCGGTCGCGTCGAACGACATGTTGTGCGTGAGCTGCGCCATCGACGAGAGCGACGCGCTCATCGCCTTGCCGATCATCTTGCGCATGTTCGACATAGGCTCTCTGTAGCTGTCGTCGACCGGAACGCCAAGTTCAACCTGCACACTCGGCGCGGCCGGGGCTGCCGGTGCAACTTCTACCGGCTTCTTGTCAAGATCGGCAAGCGTCACGCGCCCGCCGAGCCCGGTTCCCTCGATGCCGCCCGGATAGGAGGCGCGCGCGGCGGGGCTCACGACCCTGCCCGCTTCGGCGAGCGCCCGCACGTCCCGCTCGATCACGCGCCCGTCGGGGCCGGTCGGCTTCACAAACGACAGGTCCGCGCCGAGCTTTTCTACAAGCGCCCTCGCGCGCGGGGAAATCTTGAGATCGCCCGAAACCGCGGCCGGCTCGGAAACCGCCGCTTCAACCGCGGCCGGCTGTGCGGCAACCTCCGGCTGCTTCTCCGCGGGAGCGGGCGCGGGGGCAGTGCCCCTGGGATCGAACTCCGCCGTGCTCTCGCCGGGGTTCCCGATCACGCACACGTTCATCAGGCAGGGAACGTCGTCCCCCTCCTCAAAGAACACGGCGAGCAGCGTGCCCCCGACCTTCGCTTCCTCGTCGAAGGCCGCCTTGTCGGTCTCATACGAGAACAGTATGTCCCCAATCTTCACCGCATCGCCGGGCTTTTTCGCCCACTTTGTGATGATACAGCTCTCGACGGTATTGCCCTGCCGTGGCATGATCACCGCAACTGCCATATGAATCCTCCCCACGCGTAATGATCGAGTTTTGCCGAGTTTTTCCCAACTGCCTCAATTCTATCAGCCCCCGCATAAAGAATCAACGAAAGCGCGTGATCTTCGCGAAACATTAATCATTCTTAACAATCGGTCTGCCTCGCATGCGGAAAACGCACAGATTTTCACAGGAAATCGAAGCGGCGCGGCGGTTTGACTTGTGTTTTCGCGGCGCGTCATGTATAATTGATCCAATAATCGTTTTGGGGAGTGGAACCATGCCTGTACGCAATTCCGCGAAGGCGCTCGTATTGCACGATGGGAAGATTCTGGTCAACCGCTGCGTGTCCCGCTTCGGGGACTACTACGCGCTGCCCGGCGGCGGGCAGGACGAGGGCGAGACGCTGACCGAGGCCGTCCGCCGCGAGCTGCTCGAGGAGACCGGCCACCTGGTGACCCCCGTCCGGCTCTCGGGCGTCTACGAGCGCATCTGCCAGAACCGCGAGGGCGGGCTGAGCCACAAGGTGTACTTCGTGTTCCTGTGCAGGCTCGACGACAAAGAGCGGCACGTGCCGACCGAGCAGGACCGCTTTCAGGTCGGCATGGAGTGGGTCGACGTCAAAGAGCTCCGCCGCAAAAACCTGTTCCCTCGCGCGATCCGCGACAATCTGCCGGGGCTGATCGGCTTCGGCGAGACGCTGTTTCTGGGCTCCGAGCGGGAGAAGTGATCAGGGGTATATCTCGACGCCGTCGCCGATCTCGGCCGTGTCGAACAGCGCGCGCATGTCCGCGTTTTTGAGCGCGACGCAGCCCGCGGTCCAGTCGCCCGTCAGACCGTCCGGGTGTTCGCCGTGGATCATCACGAAGCCGCCGAGGGGCGTGTCCCAGTCCGGGCGGCGGCGCTCGGTTTCGGCGCTTACGATGGCGGCTGCCTGTTCCTCCGCGATCTCGCCCCGCTTGAGCGCGTCGCGGGCGTCCCTTGAATTCGGATAGGAGATGCCAAGCGACAGATAATACCTCGAAAGGGCGTTCTTCGCGCAGACGAAGTACTCCCCCTCCGGCGTTCGGAGGTCGCCCTCGCGGAGCTTGCGCCCCTCGGCGTTCGGCCCGAGCGACACCCCGGCCCGGAGCGCAATCCGGCCGTCCCGCCACGCCTCGAGCGTCCGCTCTCTCTTGTAGACCCGTATCGTCACGACCGACGTCCCCTCCGCATGAAAGGATGAATCCGATGTTCCTCGCGCTTTCCGCCCCGGAAATCTCCCAGTTGCGCGCGTTCCTCGACACCGACGAGGACTGCGAGGCGCTGTCCGAAAACGAGTACGTCGCCGACCTCTACGCGCTGGACGCGCCGGTGTCTTTGAACCTCGTGTTCGCGGGCGGCGGCGCGGAGATCGACGGCGCGTCGTATCTGGCCTTCGACGAGGCGCTCGACGGCTACTACATGTCCGAGCCGATTTCCTCCCCGGAGGAGATTCGCCTGGCGCTCCTCGCGGCGGGCGCGCTCCGCCTCCGGGAATGAGCGCCTCCGACGCGCGCGTCCGGCGCGTCCACGCGGCGACGCGCGAGCTGTTCGAGAGGCTCTGCCCCGGCGAGGGCGATATTTTTGCCCGCCGCCTGCGGAGCCGGTTCGTCGCGCCCGCGTTCGCGTTCGAGTCGAAGCCGCACATGACGGAGGAGCTCGGCCTCTCGCGCGCGAACGCGCTGCTTTTGAGCCTGATCCCCGGCATCGCGCGCTACGCGCGGCTCGAGCGCTTCGGGAAGCGGCCGCATCTCGGCAACCTGTCCGTCGCCTCCGAGTACCTGAAGGCGCTGTTCCTCGGCCACACGGTCGAGCACTTCTACATGCTCTCGCTCGACGCCTCCGGCCGGCTGAACGCCTGCGCGCTCCTGCAAAAGGGCACGACCGACAGCGCGCCTTTCTACATCCGCCACATCTTAAGCGAGGCGCTGCGCACCCGCGCGCACGCGCTGATCATCAGCCACAACCACCCGAACAACACGCTGAAGCCGTCCGCCAGCGACGTCGACTGCACGCTGAAGCTGATCTCCGCGCTCACGCCGATGGGCGTGCCGCTGATCGACCACATCGTCATCGCCGACAGCCAGGCGATCAGCCTGCGGGAGACCGGCATGGTGATGGAGGACCTCTGGCGCGCGCAGGCCCCGCGCGAGCCGCTGCTCACCCATTGGCTCGATTCACAGCCGTGAGAACACCTCGCCGATCGGCGCGCGGACGGCGAGGTTCGCCAAATCGTCGCGCCCGGTCCCGGTCCGGTTGACGAGCGCCAACCGGTTCCCCCCGTAATAGTCGAGAAGCCCCGCCGCCGGATAGACGACGAGCGACGTGCCTCCCACGATCAGCAAATCCGCCGACGCGATCGCCGCCGCCGCGCCCCGGAGCACGTCCGTATCGAGGTTTTCCCCGTAGAGCACGACCTCCGGGCGGATCACGCCGCCGCATTGGCAGCGCGGCACCCCTTCGACCTCCGCAACCGCTTCGACGCCGAACGCCCTCTGGCATCTGGTGCAGCGGTTTTTGTATACGCTTCCGTGGAGCTCGTACACCCGCTTTGAACCGGCCTTTTGGTGCAGGCCGTCGATGTTCTGCGTGACGACCGCCTTGAGCTTCCCCTCGCGCTCCCATTCGGCGAGCTTTCTGTGCGCGGCGTTCGGCTCGGCCGCGAGACAAAGCACCTCCTCGCGGTAGAATTGGTAGAACGCCTCGGGGTTCCGAAGAAAGAAGCCGACGGAAAGCATCTCCTCCGGCGGGTACGCGTACTTCCTGCCGTACAGCCCGCCCTGTCCGCGGAAGTCCGGGATGCCGCTCTCGGTCGACACGCCGGCGCCGCCGAAGAACACGATGTTCCGGCTCTCGTCGATCCATTTTTTCAGCGTTTCCAGCTCCCGCATGCCGACAGACCTCCCAAGCGGTTGAATTTCGAGGGTTTCTATGGTAGAATGGGCGCAATCCCAGGAAAGGCGGGTGACAAGCATGGCGGAACTCGTTCGCAGCTGCGCCGGCGGCGCGGTGTTCTCCGGAGACGAGGTGTTCCTGCTCAAGAACGACAAGGGCGAGTGGATCATGCCCAAGGGCGTGATTCGCGACCGCGCCGACGCGCGTGAAGTCGCTCTCAAGCGCGTCGAGGCCGAGGCCGGAATCGAGGCTGAAATCGTCGCTCCCGCGGGCAAGACCAACTACGAATTTTACTCGCAGACGCGCCGCAAGCAGGTCCTGAACCGCATACAGTGGTTCGCGATGCGCGCGAAGAGCAGGCGCTACCGGATCGCGTTTGAACAGGGCTTTCTCGACGGCGACTTCTTCCCGTTCGACGTGGCCGTAAAGCTGATCACGCACGACCAGGACCGCGAGATACTCAAGAGCGCGCGCGAGATACTGCGCGGGGGAAACTGAACCGCCCGAACAGATCGATCTTTACGAAAGGGCCGCCGGCGGTTTGCCGGCGGCTCATTCGTCCATTTCGCCCCTGTCGACGTCCAGCACGTCCCCGGGGTCCGGCTGCTGCGGCGCGTTCGCGTCCTCCGATTCGTCCGGCGCGACGGGCAGCGTCACCAAAAACTCCGTCCCCTCGCCGGCCTTCGAGTGCACCTCGATCTCGCCGTTCATGCTGCGCACGATGTGCTTGACGATCGCGAGCCCCAGTCCCGTGCCGCCCATCGAGCGCGACCGGCCCTTGTCGACGCGGTAGAAGCGCTCGAACAGCCTCGGCATGTGCTCCTCAGCGATGCCGATGCCGGTGTCGGAGATCGTCAGGTTCGCCTCGCGGTCGTTCCCGAACACGTGCACCGTGACCGAGCCGCCCGGCTTGTTGTACTTGATGCCGTTCTCGATCAGATTGATCAGCATCTGCTCGACGCGGTCGGGGTTGCCGATGATATACGTCGGCTTCTTGTTGCGGTGCGCGTTGATCTTCACGCCCTTTTCCGCGGCGTGAATGCGCAGCATGTCCGCGGTCTCGAACGCCATCTTGTCGAGCTGTATCCTTTCGAGCGACACCTCGGTCATGCCGCTCTCGAGCTTGCTGATCGAGAGTATGTCGTTGATGAGCCGCGTCAGCCGCTCGGCCTCGAGCATGATGATCTTCAAAAACTTGTCGGCCATCTGCGGGTTCGCGATCGCGCCGTCCATCAGCGTCTCGACGAAGCCCTTGATCGACGTCAGCGGGGTCTTGAGTTCGTGCGACACGTTCGCGACGAAGTCGGTGCGCACCTGCTCGAGCCTTCGAAGCTCGGTGATGTCCTCGACCATCGCGAGCGCGCCGACGACCTTGCCGTCCTGGCGCATCGGCGACACGTAGAGCCGAAGCGGCCTGTGCCCGCGGCCGACGGCGGTGCGCGCGGCGACCTCGTTTGTGTAGACGCCCTCCCTGCGCATCGCCTCGGCGAACACGGAGCCGAGGTTCACGTCCTTCGACGCGTCCGCGACCGCGACGCCCTCGGAGTTCGGCGCGATGCCGAGCAATTTCCTGGCGACCGGCGTCGCGAGCAAAATGTGCAGCCTGGCATCGACGACGATGATGCCGCTCTGCATCTGGTTCATGACGACGGACAGCGCGTGGTCGCGGCTGCGCTGGCGGAACACGCGCTCCTGTATGCGCTCGATCGCGCCGTTGAGCTCGTCCACCTCCTCGCGGTCGCTGCCGCGCTGGTGCGTGACCCGCGCGTCGTAGCGCCCCTCGGCGAAGTCCTCGAGAACCGAGATCACCTGCCGCATGGCGCTTCTCCTGCGGGCGTCGGAAATGAACGTCACGACGAACGCGGCCAGACACCCTCCCGCCGTCAGAAGCGTATACACAAGTCGACGCTCATGCAATATCATGCGCGTCGACACGGCCAAACTCGATATGCGCACATGCGCACCGTCGGGAAAGCCGTAGATGGCGTTAAGCGTCCTTGTTCCGCTCCGGTCGCGGCCTGCGTATCCGCGGACAACGCCGACGGCGGCCTCGGCCGCATCCTCCCGCGAGAGGGGCTCGCCCTCGCCGCGGTTGTCGTAGATTGCCGTGCCGTCCTCAGCGAAATATGTCAGGCGCGCCTGCGCGTCCTGGGGGAACGCCTCCAAGAGCTTCACCCGCTCCGCGTCGCCGCCCGCGCCCTCGAGCGCGGGGGCTGCGATCCGCAACCCGAGCGAGAGGCCTTGGGCGAGCTCCGCGTTTCGGTCGGCCGAGAGCGCCAAGGCGCTCAGGTACACAAGGGCAATCAGGAGGGCGAGCGTCACAAGGGTCGCTTTGAGGGCGACCCGGGAACTCACAGACGATTCTCCTGCCTGTCGTTGAACTTGTAGCCGACGCCG
>JAAYZL010000307.1 GCA_012514855.1 Clostridiales bacterium | reverse complement strand
TCTCACGGTCAGACATACTCCACCTCGACGAAATTTTATACATTAACAGTATATCTCAATTCTGTTATGAATGCAATAGATCATCCGAAGAAAACAAGGCAAAAGTAAGACTTTGCTGTGCACTCTTGACAAATTTAACCGTTCCAATTTCTGCCTTTTGTCGCCGTAAATCCCGCTCTTTCGGCCGCATATCCTTGTCTTTTCGGTCGAAAATCCCGTCCTTGTCGGTTGCGTATCCAGTCATTGTCGACCGGATATCTCGTCTTTCGTGTCGGCTGCAAATTCCGTCCTGTCTCGCATGTTTCGCCCTCGCCGCCTGCAGATCCCATGATTGCGCATCAAATCGCGCAGTCGCCGCCGGACATCCCTGCCCCCGCCGCAAATCCGCTGTTTTCGTCGTAGCCGCGCGTCGCGTGCGTGTCGAATACCGCGTTATTACATCGCAACAATCCGTTCATACCGTTTCTGCAACCGTTCTGCAATTCAGTGTATGCCCGTCCGCAGGGAAAAAGTACACATACGCCGACATTCCATCTGTAAAAATGAAAATATTCTGCAGTCAGCGAGGCGGATCGCGGGAGGGCTGTCGGATGGACGAAATCCTTCGCCGATCCCTGAAAACCGGGCAAGTTCCTTCAACGATTACCGACCCCCGGGTGCACTCGCCCGGGGGTCGGAAAATCTTTTGTCAGGGGATTTCGACGATTTCCGCCTCGCCCTCACCGGCGCCCTCCACGGGCTCCACGGGTTCGACGACCTCCGGAACCTCCTCGTAGCCGTACGTCGCGTACAGTATCGCCGACGCCCAGCTGTAGTAGGCGCTCGGCTGGTAGCTGTAGAGCTCCGGGTTGAAGAAGTCGAAGTACACGTTGGAGTACAGCGGAATCGTCGGCAGCACCTCGTTGAAGCGCTTCTCAAACTGATACCACTTCTCAAGATAACCCTGATTATCGCCGACCTCGGTCCTGCGCAGCTCCGTCGCCAGCCGGAACAGCTCCTCGTCCGCGATGCCGGAGGTATTGCGCTCGCCCTGGTAGGAGGCATCCGGATTGAACGTGTAGTACGGATCGAAGATGAAGTCGAAGTTGGTCGCGAGGTAGAATACGTTGTAGGTTCGCTCGGTCTGGCGGTAGTAGTGCGTGAGAAGCTCCGAGAAGCTCAGCTCCTCGACCTCGACCTGGAAGCCCGCCTGCTGCATGTGCGGAATCGTGTATTGCTGGATCGCCTGCGAGCCGGGGTTGTTCGAGAGCGCCGCCCACTTGACCGCGAGGGGCTCGAGATTGCCCGCCTCGTCCTTGCGGTAGCGGACGCCTCCGGCCGCGGCGTCGTACGCCTCCCCATCCGCGTTGAGCGTGAACCCGTCCGCTTCGAGCAGTTCGACAGCCTTGCCGAGATCGAGCCCGTAGTTGTTCAGCTCCGCGTTCAGCTGGTCGAGCATGCTGACCGCCATCCACTGGCCGTAGCCGTAATAGCTATAGGTGCGCAGGCCGTAGCCGTGCAGGAATTCGGTCACAAAGCCGTTCGCGTCGGTGAGGTACGCGAGCGCCTGACGGACGTTCTGCGACTGCGTCACGCCGTATTCGCACGACAATCCGAGGAACCCGTAGCCGGCGCGCAGGTAGTTGACGACCTTCAGCGGCAGCTGGTTCTGCTGCATGGACGTCAGCCCGTCCGAGATGACGTCGCCGGCGGTAACCTTGTTGACGATATCGACTGTGCCGTTCGCGAGCTCGTCCATCAGAGAGTCGTTGTAGACCTGCTTGAAGACGATGCGGTCGATCGTCGGCTTGCGGCCCTCGAAGTTCCCGAGGTAATTGGGGTTGATTTCAAAGGTCGCCGTGTGCGCGTCCGCGTCGTAGCCGACGAGCTGGTACGGGCCGGAAGTGACCTTCGGGTTGAACAGATAGCCGGTTTCCGGATCGAAGACGGATTTCTCAAGCACCTCGAGAAGCTCGGGTGCGTCCGCGTTCCCGGCAGCCTCCTCGGGAGCTTCCACGACAGCTTCCTCGGGAACCTTCTCGGGAGACTCCTCGGGAGACTCCTCGGCAGCTTGCTCAGCGGGCTGCGCTTCGCCTTCTTCGATGCGGCGCAGATACGCGCCCTCTCCGTCGTCCGCGACCTCATAGCCGGGCGCGATCGCCCCGATCGGATACGGCGTCACGTTGACGTACAGCAGTTCGTAGAAATACGGCAGATGATCGCCGGAAATGGACAGCGCGAAGTGCGTGTCGTCCAGCAGCCGGACGCCCGCAAAGACGTTCGACTCGCCCGAGGCGTACGCGTCGTAGCCGACGAACTGGCGCATGCCGCTGGGAATTCCGCCGAGCTTGAATATCTCCGGCGCCGCCTGGAAGAGCACCGAAAACACATAGTCCGACGCCAAGATCGGCGTTGCGTCGTTGTAGGTCAGCCCGGGGTTGATCTCAATGGTATAGGTCTTGTCGGGGGAGCCCTCCAGCTGCGAAAGCGTTATCTCCCGCACGACGGTCTGGTCGACCTCGTAGGTGCCGTTTCTGCTGATGGCGACGGTGGAGTAGCCGTGCAGAAGCGCGCGAACGTCGATGTCGGCCGTATTGTTGCCCCACATGTCGGTAAAGAAATAACCGCTCATCTGGTTGGTCGAACCGACCACGATCTCGACCGGCTCGCCGTCGGCCGGCTCCGCGAGCGCGGGCACAGCCGTCAGAAGCATCAGAATTGCAAGGAGCCACGATAGGAACCGCTTATTCATGCGTTACACCTCCGGTTGTTCTCAAGTGCCACAGCAATGGGTCAAATCCGGCAGGCGGGCGTTTCCGCCCACCCGCCGGACCACTCCGGCGCCGCTATTCGCTGCAATCGCCGACGTTCAGGCCGCCCAAGCTGGCGCCTGTCGGAACCTCAAGATCCAGAATCGTAACGTAGATCTGCGGTTCGTAGTACACGTTGATGACGTTGTTCTCCCGATCCGAGCGAATCGTCAGCGGGAGCCCCTCTATGCGCTGGACCGTGTAGCCGGAAACGGTGTTCGCAAGCACCCTCGGGCTGATGTCCGAGATCACCTGGTCGAGCTCCGCCGAAGGCACGGTTTCGCTGGTGTTCAGCGAGGGATTGCCGTTGTAGATGTAGTTGATCGTGTAGCCAACCGTCACCCTCGGTGCGAAGTAGAAGTTGATCACATTCTCCGCGGGGTTCAGGCTGACCGTCAGGTTCTGGCTCAGCATCGCAGCGCCGCTGTCCGGGCGAATCTTGTACCTCGGGCTCGTGTTCGACATCACATAGTAGCGATAGTCGCTGTACAGCTCCTGGTACGTGAAGCCCCTGACCGCGTTGGCGTACTCCGTGTAGGTTTGGCCAACCTCGACGCCGGTGATGACCCTATCCTCCCAGAGGCGCGTCGTCGTCGGGCCGCCGTCGTAGCGGTAGTAGTGCACCGTGTAGCTCAGCGCGGCCACGTTGATGTTGCCGTTGATCAGGGTCAGATAGTAGTTCCCCGTCACGACGTTGCCTTCCTTGTCGACGATCACCGCGTCCGAGATTACGAGCTTACCGACATAGACGCCTTCGCCGGTGATGTCGGTCGCGGGATTGAATGTGGGATCGACCGCGATGTTGACGCTCTTGAGCGTGTGCCCGTCCGCCAGATTCAGCGCCGTTGCCATGCTTCCGTTCGCGATGGCCTCAGCGAGCTTGGCCGCGACATCCTCGCCCCAGATGATATTCAGGTCGCTTCCGTCGATCACGACGCGCCAGGAGTCAGGACGGTCCGGGTCCTCCGGTTCGCCGGGCTCGTCCGGCACCTCGGGATCCTCCGGATCCGTCGGCGGGTCGATCGGCGGCAGACCCTTGCGCAGAATCTGCAGGTTGCCGGCATCGTAGTCGATGTCGTAGTTTGCGGTCACGTCCACGCCGCCCGCCGCCTTAATCACGGTCTTCGTCTCGTCGAAGGCCAGCCTGTCGGGATAGAAGCCCGCGTCCTTCTCAGAGCCGCCGATCTCGACGGTGACATTGTGATCGGCCACCAGTCCGCTCTCCGCGATCCCATCGATGCCGCTCGGTACAAATCCCTTCTCGCCGTGCAGTTTCCCGTCGTAGACGATGCCGAGGTTGTGGTTGGCGGTGAGCTTGATGGGCCTCTGCAGGATCTCCAGGTTCCCTTCCACGTACGTGAACGCGTAGTTGGTCGATACGTTCTCTTTGCCGGCCATGATCACCGGCGAACTGGGCACCAATTCGTTTTCGTACAGCGCCGCGTTCATCTGCCCACCCGCAATCGTCAGGCTCGAAAGCGTGTGCGTTTCTAAAAGATCAGTCCAGGTTGCGTGGTCTCCGATATCCTCGGTGAAAACTGTCCCCTGCGGGCCCTGCACCGCCGCGTTGTACCAGTATGTCTTGTCGTGCACCGTGATCGTCACCGGCTTCGCCGTGATCGTCACCGTCGCGCTTCCATACGCGTCCGCGTATCCGTACAGCACCGCCTTGAACTGCACCTCAAGCTCGCCCACATCCGTCTGCACCGGGCTCGC
>JAAYZL010000306.1 GCA_012514855.1 Clostridiales bacterium | reverse complement strand
TTCCGTACGCGCCCCAGCCCTTCGCGTGCATCCGCCGCTCCGGGATCACCTCGCGGTTGAAGTGCGCCATCTTTTCCATGAGCCACACGTCCTGCATGACGACGGGGCCTCTCGGTCCTGCGGTGATGGAGTTCTCGTTGTCGGCGACCGGCGCGCCGACCTCATTGGTCAGTCTCTTGAATTCATCCATGTGCCATTTCCTCCTTCGGTTTATTCGGACCCAGGGCTGTTGTCAGCCCGGAATACCTGCGATTTGAAACAGTATCCAGAGGTACATAATGGTCTTGGGCAGCATCAGCATGCCGAGCCTGCGGTTTCTGTCGGCGAACAGCGCGACCGGCAGATAGAACGCGAAGCTCAGGAGCACCGCGAGCCACACCCATTTTACGCCCGGAACAGCCGGGGAAATTATGCGAAACAGCGCCGCGACCGCGAGGCCCTGCAACAGAAACGGCAGGTTCCGCGCGACCGCCCAGCCGATGGGCGGCGAATCGTCGAGCCACCGGTTCTGCGGGAACAGGCACAGCGCGACGCGGACGGCGGCGAGCGCGTGGACGGCATGCGTCCAGCCGCCCGGCGAGAAGCGCAGCGCGCCCCAATGCCACAGAAGCACGTAGAAAACGGTCATCGTGACCGATGTGGCGAGCTTCCCGAACCCCAGCGCCCTTTGCAGTCCGCCGCGCCCGAGCGCCGCGAGCATCCGCGGGACGAGGTGGAACGCGTCGCCGAGCGCCAATACGAGCGCCATCGCGCCAATGAGCGCTTTCCCCCCAAGAAGCGCCCGCGCGCCGATCGTAAGGGCGGCGAGCAGGTAGATCGCGTCGAAAGCGACCTCGATCTTGCCGAAAAAACGCCTGTTCATCGGGACCTCGGCCTCGCAATCCACAGGATGTGCGAGGTGACGCCCGCGCCGACCGCCGCGAGGCCCGCGATGATCCACGCGTTCCCGGCGAAATACGCGGACAGCGCGAGCATGCCCCACAGGAAGCACAGGCTCTTGAAGACCGTCCGCCGGGAGAGGCCCTTGCGGTCGCGGTAGTTTTCGAGGTATTCGCGGAAAAACGAAATCCGCATCACGCGCGCGCGGAGCTTCGGGTTGTTCGCGAAGCACCCGGCGGCGGCGAGCACGAACGGCGTCGTCGGCCACACCGGGAGCGCGAGCCCGATCGCGCCCATCGCGAGCAGGACGAGCCCCGCCGCGGAGAGAAATATGTTTCTCAAGCTCATGGCCGCGACCTCGCCGAGTCGGCGCCCCGCTTCGGGTTTTTCGGGAACCAGCCCTTTTCGACGCGCTTCGCCTGATGCTTCAATTCGCCGATGCTCCAGAGCATCGCGAACCCCAGCACCGCGAGCACGGCGGAGATCACGGCGTTTCCGACAAACAGCGAGGCACAGCACGCGACCAGCCCGCCCAACAGAAACGCCGGCCAGATTTTTTCGGAGAAGTGGTACTCGCATTGAATGACGATCGGGTGAAACACCCCGATGATCAAAAACGACGCCGCGCCGATGACGAGGCCGAACCACTGCACAGGCATTCCTCCAATACTTAATAGGACTCTGTACTGATTATACCAGATTTCGCGCCGTTGTCAAGCGCGATTTTTGCCGCATGTTGACAGGCGCGCGGTTTGAGGGTAGAGTAGAGGGGGATCGTCGGCGTGCGGAACCGTACCGCCGCCCGCCGACACGAAAACCTTCGGTTTTCTGATCCATCCAAAGCATTTTTACCCCGCATGGGGTTTCGGGAAACGGTCGGACGGAAGAAAGGAGCGCGGCCCATGCCCACTTTGGCGCCCTCGCCCACGCCGGACGTCCTGGAGAACCTCACGGAGACCGCGAGCAGCGTGTTTCTGGGGTTTCCGTCGTTCGCGGTGAAGATTCTGCTGGCGGTCGTGTCGATCTTTCTGTGCGCGCTCGTCGTGCGGCTCGGGCGCATGGCGATCCGGCGCCTCATCAGCCGCAGGCGCTCGGGAGCGCAGGGGCAGACGGACACGCTGCGCTCGATGATCACGAGCGTGTTCGAGTACACGATGTACTTCGTGTGCATCACGGTGATTCTCAGCATCTTCGGCGTCAACGTGTCGAGCCTCATGGCGGTCGCCGGCGTCGGCGGCATCGCGCTGGGCTTCGGCGCGCAGACGTTCGTCAAGGACGT
>JAAYZL010000036.1 GCA_012514855.1 Clostridiales bacterium | reverse complement strand
GGGCGCGCTCGAAATCCTCGAGATGCAGGCCCCGAACGCGAAGAGTATGTCCGCGAAGGCGTATCTGATGGGAAAGCCGATCGAGCCCGGAACGCGGCTCGGCGAGGGAGTATAATGGACAAACGCAGACCCGCCCCCCGGAACAAGGTAACCGCGCGCGACGTGGCGCGATTGGCGCTGGCCGACGTCGTCAGAAGCGGCGCGTACGCCTCGGCGGCGCTCGACCGCCAGCTGCTCGTCGCCCCGCTCGCGGCGGACGACAAGCGGCTCGCGGCCAGCCTGTTCTTCACCGCGGTCGAGAACCGCATTTTGCTCGACCACCTGCTTTCGCAGTTCTGGACGGAGCGGCCCGACCCGGTCGTCGAGGACATTCTGCACATCGCGGCGGCGCAGCTCCTCCTGATGGACAGGATTCCCGACCACGCGGCGGTCGACGAGGCCGTCAAGCAGGTGCGCGCGACGGGCCGCGACGGGCTCTCGGGGCTGACGAACGGCATTTTGCGCAGCCTCATCCGCGCGCGCGACGACGGCGAACTCCCGGAGATCGACGACATCGCGATCCGCCACTCGTTCGCGCCGAACCTCGCGAAGCGGCTGATCGACGCCTTCGGCGAGGACACGGCCGAGGACATCATGGCCGACCGGCCGCGCCCGAACCAGACGATCCGCTATAACCGCCTCAAGACCACGGTCGAGGCGTTCGAAAACTACCTGAACGCGCACGACGTGAAGTGGGAGCGCTCGGTCGTGCCCGGCGCGTACACCTGCCAGACGGCGGGCAACCTGGCGCGGCTCGACGGCTTCTGCAACGGCTATTACTCGATCCAGGGCGAGAGCTCGATGCTCGCCGCGTGCGCGACAGGCGCAAGGCCCGGCATGAACGTGCTCGACGCGTGCGCGGCGCCCGGCGGCAAGAGCGCGCTGATCGCCGAGATGATGGGCGACGTCGGCCGCGTGTACGCGTGGGACGTACACGAGCACCGCGTCGAGATGATCCGCGCGGCGAAAAAGCGGCTGAAGCTCGACAGCCTCCGCCCCGCGGTGCGCGACGCGAGAAAGCCGTACGAGGACTTTGAGCTTCTGATGGACGCGGTGCTCGTCGACGCGCCGTGCTCCGGGCTCGGCGTCATCGGGGACAAGCCGGACATCAAGTACCGGCTGACCGACGAGTCGATCGACCAACTGATCCTTTTGCAGCGCGACATCCTCGAAAACTGCGCGGCGTTTGTGAAGGTCGGAGGTCTGCTCGTCTACTCGACCTGCACGATACTGCCGGAGGAGAACGGGCTGCAGGTGCGCGCGTTCCTCGAAAAACACCCGGAATTCGAGCTTGTCGAGGACGATTCGTACCTCCCGGAGCCGCTTCGCGCGAGGGCGAAGGGCGGCATGGCGCAGTTTTTCAGCCACCTGGACGGCGTCGAGGGCTTCTTCATCGCGCGGATGCGCAGGAAGGGCGCCTGAGATGGTCGAGCTTCTGTCGCTTTCGCAGGCGGAGCTTGCCGAGTTTCTCGCGCCGCTCGACAGGAGCGCGTTCCGGGCGAGGCAGGTCGGCGAGTGGCTCGCGCGCGGCCGGCAGATTCCGGAGATGACGAACCTCCCGGCGAAGCTGCGCGATCGGATGTCCGGGATCGCGGTCGCGAACCCGGTGTCTGTCCGCGAAGTGCGGACATCCGCCGTCGACGGCACCGAGAAATTCCTCTACGCGCTGCCGGACGGAAACATCATCGAGGGCGTGCTGATGCGCTATCACCACGGCGACACGCTGTGCCTGTCGACGCAGGTCGGCTGCCGGATGGGTTGCCGCTTCTGCGCGTCGACGATCGGCGGCTGCGCGCGCAACCTCTCGCCCGGCGAGATGCTCGGGCAAATCGCCTGCGCGAACCGACACATAGAGGCGGACGGGCGGAGGGTGCACAACGCCGTATTGATGGGCAGCGGCGAGCCGCTCGACAACTACGACAACACCGTCAAGTTCCTGCGCCTTTTGAACGCGCCGGAGCGGATGAATCTGTCGCTCCGGAACGTCTCGCTCTCGACCTGCGGGCTCGTGCCGCAGATGCGGAGGTTCGCCGGGGAGGGCCTGCCGGTCACGCTGTCGGTGTCGCTGCACGCGCCGAACGACGAAATCCGAAGGAAGCTGATGCCGGTCGCGAACGCGTACCCCATCGCGGAGGTCGTCGCCGCGGCGCGCGAATACGTCGAAAAGACCGGCCGGCGCGCGATCTTCGAGTACGCGCTCGTCAAAGGCGTCAACTGCGAGCTCCGGCACGCCGACGAGCTCTCGCAGCTCCTGCGCGGCCTGCGCTGCCACGTGAACCTGATCCCGCTGAACGGCGTCCGTGAGCGCGACCTGCTGCCGCCCGACCGCCGCGAGGCCGAGGCGTTCTTGAACCGACTCGAGCTTCGCCGCATCTCGGCGACGATCCGGCGCGAGATGGGCGCCGACATCGAGGGCGCGTGCGGCCAGCTCCGCCGGAGCGCGCTCGACAAGAACCGGTAGCACGATTTGAACCAAAGCGAGGGATGTGCCATGCGCGTATACGCCGCCACCGATATCGGCCGCGTCCGACCGATCAACGAGGACAGCTTCTATGTCCCGAAGCCGGGCGAGCGGTTCTGCGCGGTGGCCGACGGCATGGGCGGGCACAACGCCGGCGAGGTCGCGAGCGCGCTCGCGATCCGCGCGCTCGAGGAGGAATTGACGGGAAGCGCTCTCCCGCCCGAGGAGGCGCTCAGGCGCGCGGTCGAGCGCGCGAACGCCGAGATCCTGCGCGTGTCCCGCGAGAGGGAGGAGTGCGCGGGCATGGGAACGACGCTCACCGCGCTCTATCTCGACGGCAGGACCGCGCACATCGCGCAGGTCGGCGACAGCCGCGCGTACCTGATCCGCAACCGCGCCATTTTGCAGGTCACGACCGACCACACGCTCGTCGAGGAGATGGTGCTGAGCGGCCTGATCACGCCCAGCGAGGCGCTGACGCACCCGAAGCGCAACTACATCACGCGCGCGCTCGGCACGAACGAGCGCGTGGAGCCCGACATCCTCCGCCTCGACGCGCACCCGGGCGACCTGTTTTTGCTGTGCTCGGACGGCCTCTCGAACATGCTCTCCGAGCGCGACATGCTGGACATTCTGCTCTCCGGCATGCGCGCCGAGGACAAGCTGAACACCCTGATCGAGCGCGCGCTGCACCGCGGCGGGCACGACAACATCACCGCGCTCCTTGTTCCCTGCGAGGAGGAACCGAAATGATCGGCCGCGTCATAGCCGAGCGGTACGAGGTGCAGGCCGTCGTCGGAACCGGCGGCATGGCGGTCGTCTACCGCGCGTGGGACAGGGTCGACGGCCGGATGGTCGCCATCAAGGTGCTGCGCCCGGAGTTCGAGCAGGATCAGGAGTTCGTGCGCCGCTTCAGCCGCGAGGCCGAGGCCGCCGCGAAGATGTCGCACGAGAACATCGTGAACCTGCTCGACGTCGGCAAGGAGG
>JAAYZL010000305.1 GCA_012514855.1 Clostridiales bacterium | reverse complement strand
CGGTCGAGATCAGGTAAGCGCTCTTGGACACGCCGTTCAACGACACGTCCGCCGAGCTCTCGTGCAGGAACAGGCACTCCGCCGCGCAGGACGCGCCCTCGAGAAAGGCGGTTCGCTCCTGTGCGCCCTGGGCCTCCGAAAAGCTCACGGCGATATCGTAGCGCGTGATCTCTTCAAACTGGTAGTTGACGACGTCTTTGATCGAATCGCGGATGCCAAGACCCGTGACCAGCAGCGCCGTGCAACCGCCGATGCCGATGATCATCATCACCAACCGCTTCTTATACCGAAAGATGTTGCGAACGGCAACCTTTTGCAGGAACGAAAGCCTTCGCCAAACCGGCCCGACGTACTCCAGAAGGATGCGCTTGCCCGCCTTCGGCGCCTGCGGGCGAATGAGCTCCGCCGGGGTCAGGGCGAGATCGCGCCGCACCGAAAACCAGGTCGCGCCCACGGAACAGAGAAGCGCCGCCGCCAGGGAAGCCGCGCCGATCCCCCAGTCGAACACCAGTTCCAATTCCGAAAAGCCGTACATGATGCCGTAGGCCTTCCAGATGACCTTCGGAAACAGCGCGGAACCCGCAAAGAACCCGAGGAGGCTTCCGAGCGTCGCCGCGCTTCCGGAATAGAATACGTACTTCCACATGATCGACCCGGGAGAATAGCCGAGCGCCTTCAGAACGCCGATCTGCGTGCGCTGCTCGTCGACCATGCGCGTCATCGTGGTCATGCACACGAGCGCCGCCACCATGAAGAAGAACAGCGGAAACACCTCGGAGATTCCCTCGACGATCTGCGCGTCGCTTTCGAAGCACATGTAGCCGACGTTGGCGGTGCGGTCGAGCGCGTATACGTCGGGTTCCTCGATCTCGTCGATCTTGTCGCGCGCCTCCCGCAATTCCCGCGCCGCGTCCTCAAGTTCCATCTCCGCGTCTGCGAACTCCGCATCCGCCTCCGCTTTCGCATCCGTATACTCGGCGTAGCCGTCGGAAAGCTCCGTCCTCGCGTCCGCGAGCTTCGTCCGCCCGTCCTCGAGTTCCCGCTCCGCGTCCCGGATCTGAATCAGCGCGTCGGCGAGCTCCGCCCTGCCGTTGCGCAGCTCGCGCCACGCGGCCGCGAACTGGCTTTCCGCGGCGGCGCGCTGATTGGCGACCTCGGCAATCCCCGCCTCGAGCTGGGGAACCGCGTCCCTAAGCTCGGCGTACTGCGCCACATAGCCGCCGCTCTCGATCTGCGAAAGCCCGCCTTGCACCTGCGCGAGCTGTCCCGTCAGCGCCGAATGCTCGGCGTCGATGGCCGCGAGGTTCTGATCGAGCGCCGCCTCGTGTTCGGCAAGCTGGCTTTCGAGCCCGCCCTTCGCCGCCTCGGCCTGCGAGATTTGCGCGTCGTACTCGGCCCCGATGGCGGAAATCTGCGCGTCCAGCGCGTCGAGCTGCTGCCGCTTTGCGGAAATCTGCGCCCTGAGCTCCGCGACCCTGCCCGCGTCCGGGGACGGCGAAAGGCCCGACCGCTCGCCTTCGGCGGCGGCAATCTCCCCCTCCACTGCGGAAAGCTCGTCCCGGAGCGCGCCGAGCGCGCCG
>JAAYZL010000304.1 GCA_012514855.1 Clostridiales bacterium | reverse complement strand
GCGTGCCCGCGCAGAAGGTCGAGGACGGCGCGATCTCGCTGTTCTCGCTGGACGGCCGCCGCGTCGCGCGCAAGGCGAACAAGCTCGACGGAAACCGCGTGCTTTTGCAGAGCTACGACCGCGAGTTCGAAAGCGTCGCGCTCCCCTCTCCCGACGCGCCGGTCACCGCCAAGTGCGTGAAGCTCGAGCGGAGGCTGTAATGCGCGTCTTCTGCGATCTGCACATCCACTCGTGCCTGTCCCCGTGCGGCGACGAAATGATGACGCCCAACAACATCGCGCGCATGGCTCTTATCAAGGGGCTCGACGCGATTGCCGTGACCGACCACAACTCCGCGAAAAATCTGCCCGCGCTGCAAGTCGCGTGCGACCGCGCGGGCATACTGCTGTTGCCGGGGCTCGAGCTCAACACCTCGGAGGAGGTGCATGTCCTCGCGTACTTTCCGACGGTAGAGCGGGCGCTCGATTTCTCCGGGGAGATTCACCCGCTGCTGCCGCCGATCCCGAACCGGCCCGACCTGTTCGGCGAGCAACTCGTGACGGACGCGGACGACGAGGTCACAGGGCGCGAGGAAGTGCTCTTGATCGGCGCCTTGTCGCGGACGCTCGACGAGCTCGTGAACCGGGTCAACGCGCTCGGCGGCGCGGCCGTGCCCGCCCACGTCAACCGCGGTTCGAACGGGCTCTTGAACGCGCTGGGCTTCCTGCCGCCGAATCTGCCGGTCTCGGCGGTCGAGGTCTGGCGCGCGCTCCCGTGCCCCGACCTCGGAAACCTCATGGCGCTTTACTCGAGCGACGCGCACCGGCTGGAGGACATGCTCGAGCGCGAGGTCTTTTTCGACCTCCCCGAGCGAAGCGTCCCGGCGCTGTTCAATTTCATCAAGAAAGGCGATCAGCATGACCATCAACTTTGAGGACGTGAAGAACAACGGGGAGATCAACGCCTACATCCGCGCGGCGGACGCGATCATGGAGGCGATCGGCTACACCGAGCACTCGTTCGCGCACGTGACGCGCGTGGCCGAGCAGTCCGCGGCGATACTCGGCGCGCTCGGCTATCCCGAGCGGACGATCGAGCTCGCGAAGATCGCAGGCTACATGCACGACATCGGCAACGCCGTCAACCGCCACGAGCACGCGGTGTCCGGCGCGGTGATGGCGTTTCGCATACTCGACAACCTCGGCATGCCGGCCGAGGAGATCGCGAAGGTCGTCGGCGCGATCGGCAACCACGACGAGGGAACCGGCGCGCCGGTCAACGAGATCGCCGCGGCGCTGATCCTCTCGGACAAGGGCGACGTGCGAAGGAGCCGCGTGCGCCCAAGCACCCCGCGCACGAACGACATCCACGACCGCGTCAACTACGCCGTCGAGCGCTCGGCGCTGGAGCTGGACGCGAAGGGCCGGACGATCTCGCTCAGGCTCACGATAGACACCTCGATCTGCGCGGTCATGGACTACTTCGAGATCTTCCTGACGCGGATGCTCCTGTGTCGTCGCGCCGCCGAGCGGCTGGATCTCAAGTTCCGGCTGCTGATCAATGACGTAACACTTTTGTAGCACACCGTCCATTTTCAAAAATTTAACAATTGTCACAATCCGACGGGTTCTCCGGGAAAACCCCTTGAAAACCCTTGATTTTTATGGCCTTTCCCAAATCTTAGCATTTTTCGTTTCTGCGAGAATTGTGAATGAAATTTGACTTTTGGAAATTCAATCTGTATACTGTAGACAAGTCTTGGCATAGGGGGTAACGCG
>JAAYZL010000303.1 GCA_012514855.1 Clostridiales bacterium | reverse complement strand
CTTCGTACGTCCCCTCGGGCGCGTCGGGATCGACTTTGAAGTCCGCCTGCACGCCGGTGCTCGCGTTCAGCAGGTAGAGGAATTCGCCGGGCTGCGTCCCGTCGATCCTCTCCCGGTACGCCTGATAGGCAGCCTCGAGGATCGCTAGCGCCTCTTCGGACGCGTTCAACTGCTGCACGAGCGTCCAGTTCAGGAAGCCGCCGAAGAGCTTCGACACCTCCCCGTAGAGCGCCGGATCGAGCATCGCGAATTCGCCGAGCTGCGCCGTCTTGAACGCGAGCACGCCGTCCTTCACGACGCTGCCCAACAGCACGTACCTGCCGTTCTCGTAGCCGAGCACCAGAAGCGGCAGCCCCTCGTAGCGCGCATCGACTGGGATTCTGACCTCGAGCGTGCCCGTGAACGCCGTCCCGCCGCCGGGGACGAGCAGTTGGATGCGGTACGCCAGCACGAGCGCCTCGCTCAAGAGCGCGTCCCGGATCAGCTCGCCGAGAATCTCCTGCCCGGGGAGCGTGAGGTCCGTGACGATGAGTATCGCCCTGCGGTGGATGTGCCCGACCACGGTCACGCCCGTCAGCGGGTCGGTCAGCGTGCGCGGGATGTAGGTCTCGAGGCGGAACAGGTTCTTCCAGTAGATCCTTCCGTACAGCGAGAAGAGGTTCACGTTCCCCGGCACGTTGCCCGTCAGCGGGTCGCCCTTTATGCCGATGCCGCCGATCGCATTGATGCGGAGGTTGTCCGCGAGGATTATGCCGCCGGTCACGCCTCCGTCCGCCACGATGTTGACGTTCTTGCCGTCGATGCGGTTGACATGCAGGTTTCCGGAGCTGTTGTGCAGGTACATGTTCTTGCCCGCGATGTCGATCTCGCCGACGTGTATGTCGAGCCGGTTGTTCTTCGAGCCGATGCTCCCGCTCGCGCGGAGGTTCAGAACGCTTGCGAAGATGTCGAGCGCCCCGCTTCCGGAGGTCACCTTCCCGTTGACGGCGAGGTTGACGTTCACGCCGAGGACGCTTTCGATGACGAGCGAGCGGTCATTCTCGATAAAGACATTCTCGCCGATCGCGGTCAGGTTCGCGACGGAGGTGCGGATCGGGCGCTCCGCCGCGCCGACGTCGCCTATGACGGTGCGGATCGACAGGCTGTTCGCCGCGATGTCGCGCCCCTTCGCGCCGACGGCGAGGATGTCGCCCATCGCCGCGATCGACACGCTGTTCGCGCGGATCGGCAGGAAGTTCACGCCGCCGGTGCCCTCGATGTTCACGATGTCGAGCTTCGGGTTGCCGACGGTCAGCGTGGTGATTCCCGCGGCGCGCATGCCGAGCGCGTTCGCGTCGCTTCCGATCGAGCCGAGCGCCGCGATCGTCAGGTTGCCGCCGGCCTCGATCGAGTCTCTCGAGTACGCGGCGTCGAGGAACGCGGCGTACATCTGCATTTCCTGCGCCTGCGCGTTCAGCCGGAGGGCGTCGGCCTCGCCCTGGAGGTCGTCCGCGTACTGCCTGGCGAGGTCGATCACGAGGTTGATTTCGTCGAGCGCGCGCTGTTTGTCGTCGCGCGCGAGGCGCGCGGCGTTCACCTTGGCCAGTTGGCCCGCGATCTTCGCGGCGAGCGCGTCGAGCTGCTTCTTTGTCGCGTTGGGGTCGAGCATGAGCAGGTCGAGCTGTTCGTTGAGCGCCAGGAGCTTTGCCTCGGCCGCCAGGAGCTTTGCCTGCGCCTGCTCGGCGGCCCTCAAAGCGGCGGGCTTTCCGAGCTCCTGCGGCAGCCTTCCGTCGTCGGCCGCGTACGCCTTTGCCGCGTCCGCAAGCGCCTGCGCGCGCTCGGCCTCGCGCAGCGCCTCGCCGGCGGCGCGCACCGCGTCGTTCACATGGACGACCTTCTGGCCGTCGTCCACGTCGGTGACATGGCCCGGCACGGTCAGCACCGCGTCCCCGCCGGTCGTGATCTTCCTGACGATCAGGTCGCCGGTCAATTCCGTCAAGTGCGCGGAGCCCGCGGCGAGCGCGGTCAGCGTGCCGCCCTCCGGCGCGTCGGTTTCGATCAAAATCGGGGACTCGGGGGTTCCGATATCGCCGCCGAGCGCCTCGAGCCTGATGCTCTTGCCGACGACCTGTTCGGGGCGCCCGAGGCGGTCGCCCGCGATGAGCGAGCCCTGCGCGGCAATCGAAGTGTCGCCGCCCGCGTGCACCGGCCCGATGATCAGGTCCGCGTCCGGGTCGGAGTTCGAGAGCTCGATGTCGCCGACCGCGTCCGCGTTGACCTGTCCGTGCTTGCTGTCCGCGACCAGCGCGAGGTCGCCCCGGTCGCATATGTTGATGTCCCCGTCGGCGCGCGCGTACGTCACGCCGCCGGCGTCGATGTCGAGATAGTCGTCCTTCGTTCCGATCGTTCCGGTGTCGGAGGTCAGGCGCACGCTGCCGCCGGCCGCGATGTTCGGGGATGTCTCGGACTCCTCGCGCACGTCGTAGATCGCGCCGGGGGCGGACAGCGAGACGTCGCCGCCCGCCGCGATGACGCCGAGGCCGAAGTCGCCGGTCGCCTCCGCGAGGTACACGCCCCCGCCGGCCGTGGCGTCCAGCCTTGTCGCCTCCGCCGGGTAGTCGACGCGCAGCCAGTCGTACTGTATCGCAATGTCGGCCACCCACTCGGTGACAGGGTTCCCGAACGCGTCCAGCACGGGCCGGTCGACCTCCTGCATCACGGGGTTCCCGAGGCCGTCGAGCACCGGCTGGCCGAGCGCGTCGAGCATCGGCTCGAGCACGGTCTCGGTGACGATCCGCTCAAACAGCCTGAGCACGTAGTTGCCGTCCGCGTCCCTGACCGGCTCCGTGATATTCGCGACGAGCGTCGGCCTATTGGCCTGCTGCTCGGTCGTCAGCGCGCGGCCGGCCGATCCGATTCCCAGCGCCGCAATCAGCCTGATCTGCCGGGCGTACACGTTCGGAACTTCGCTCTCGGCGCCCAGTATCGCGCCCGCGACGGAGGTGATGTACGCGTCCCCGCGCTCGGAGTGCACGTCCGCGGCGGTGAAGTCGCCGAGATCCTGCACGATTGTGATGTCGCCCTCGTTCCAGATGTGCGCGGCGCCGGTCGACGTGCCGATCGAGAGCGTCAGCGCGCGCGCCGGCGGGTCGCCCGGCATGGGGTTGGAGTGGCCCGCGTAGTCGGCGATGGCCCACGCGGCCTCGATCAGCGCGAGTATCTCGTCCTGCGTGAAGAGGGAGCTCAGCGTGTCTCCCAGGTCCGCGACCTCGTCCGCCGCGATCGCGCCCTCGAGCCACTTGAGAGCCTGCGCGTCCGCCACCCTGGGAACCGGCAGCCCCGTCACGGGGTCGGGCTGCGTCTCGGGGAGCAGGGCGGTGAGCATCGCCCCGAGCGTCGCGTAGTCCTTTGCGTTCAGCAGCCCGTTGAGCTGCGCGTTCGTGAAGGTCACGCCGTCGACGAGCAGCGCCTTCAGCGTATTTGCCGTGATCGCCTTGCGCTCGATCTGGCCCGTGAGCGCGTCGGCGGTGATCAGCGCTTCCCACTGTCCGCGCGCCATCGCGGAGGTGATCCACTGCGCGATCTGCGCGGGCGTCTGGCTGGCGATCGCCGGGTTCAGATGTTCGCCGCCCGCGCCGCCGAACCAGTCGCCCTCGAGCGCGTCGCCGTTCTCGGCGCGGCCGCCGCGGATGTCGGGAACCGGGCGCTTGCCGGCGAACGCCCCGCCGTTCAGCACGACGCCGTCGAGGTAGGTGTTTTTGACCTTCTCGATGCGCACGGTGATCGCCTCGGGCACGTCCACGATCAGGCGCGCGCCGCTCCTTCCGATGTCCTGCCCCGCCGACAGCGTCAGCGCGCAGATGCCGTTCAGCCGGATGTAGCTCTCGGCGTCGACGGTGAAGATGTTCCCGTTCGTCGAGCGCAGCGCGACCGCCGAGGACGGGCCCTCGATGATGTCAAACAGTATGTCGCCGCCCGCGAGGAAGTCGAGCATCGACAAATTGAGCTCCGCCTCGGTCGCCGTGATGCCGCCGTCCGCGTCGAAGTCGATCAGCGAGCCGTTGTCCGCGTCGATGCGGTCGACCGAGATGTTCCCGCCCGCGCCGCAGGCGATGTGCGAATGGTCGGCGGCGATGGTGTCGGTGTCGATGTCATTGCCCGCGGTCAGCGTCAGTTCGGAATTGGTCGCTTCGACGGCGTCCGCCGCGATCGACCCGCCGGCGGTGCCGGTGAGCTTCGAGCCGGTCAATGTGATGCTCTCGGATGCGATGTCCTCATCCGCGGTCAGCGTCAGTTCGGAATTGGTCGCGGCGATGGTGTCCGCCGCGATCGACCCGCCGGCGGTAGAGGTGAGCTTCGAGCCGGTCAATGTGATGCTCTCGGACGCGATGTCCCAGTCCGCGGTCAGCGTGATTTCGGAGCCGGTCGCGGCGATGGTGTCCGCCACGATCGACGCTCCGGCGGTGCCGGTGAGCTTTGAGTTGGTCAGGGTAATGCTCTCGGACGCGATGTCCCAGTCCGCGGTCAGCGTCAGTTCGGAGCCGGTCGCGGCGATGGTGTCCGCCACGATCGACGCTCCGGCGGTGCCGGTGAGCTTCGAGTTGGTCAGGGTAATCTCTTCGGACTCGATGTCCCCGTCCGCGGTCAGCGTCAGTTCGGAATTGGTCGCGTCGACGACGTCCGCCGCGATCGACCCCCCGGCGGTGCTGGTGAGCTTCGAGTTGGTCAGGGTAATCTCTTCGGACTCGATGTCCCCGCCCGCGGTCAGTGTGATTTCGGGACTCCCGGTCGCGTCGACGATGTCCGCCGCGATCGACCCCCCGGCGGTGCCGGTGAGCTCCGAATCGGTCAATGTGATGCTCTCGGACGCAATGTCCCCGCCCGCGGTCAGCGTCAGTTCGGAGCGGGTCGCGTCGACGACGTCCGCTGCGATCGACCCGCCGGCGGTGGCGGTGAACTCCGAATCGGTCAGGGTAACGCTCTCGGACGAGATGCCCCCGCCCGCGGTCAGCGTCAGTTCGGAGTTCTCGATCGCGAGGATGTCGGTCGCGAGGATCGACCCCGTGCCGGCGTCGAGTTTCACCTCGGCATGGATCGCGTCGATCTGGTCGAGGGTGATGTTCCCGCCCGCGCCCCAGTCCGCGTACGCCATGCTGTCCGTCGCGCCCCTGAGCACGAGCCCGGTCAGGTGGTCCGGATCGGCCGAAGGCAATTGCAGGATGTCAAGCAGCGCGCTGAAGTCGAGCACGCCGTCGTTCTCATCGCCGTCGTCCTCGCTGATGACGGTGATGTCCGTGAGCTTTATGCTGCCGCCGTTCGCGCTGACCTTGAACAGCACGTCGCGCACGACCGTGCCCGGGTCGATCACGATGTCGCCCTCGTCGGACACGAGGAAGGTATTTGTCGCAAGCTCGGTTCCACCGAGCAGGTTCAGGAAGATCAGCTCTCCGCCGACGACGATGCCCAGCGGTTTCGCGAGCGTTCCGATGGAGCCCGTCGAACCGCTCATGAGCGTTGCGTTCCCGGCGGCGCGGATGTTCGGCCCGGTCTGGCCGGTGATCCTGCCGTCTTCCAGGCTTCCGCCGACGTCCGGCATCGTGATGACCACGTTGTTCCCCGCGAGCATGCCCAGCAAATACCTGAGCCCCGTGGCTTCGACCAGTTTCTGCGTCTGGCCGGACGTTCCGCCGCCCTCGATGCTGCCGTCGGAACCGACGCGGATGCCGCTGGGAAGCGTGAAGTAGAGGATGCCGTCGATCGTTTCGATCGTCAGGTACGTAGTCCCGCCGTACTTGATCAGGGTCTTCGCGCCGTCCGCCTCCGCGGTCGCGAGCTTCCACTCGGCGCCGGTGTAATACCAGTACCTGCCCTCCACGTCGACGGCCACGACGTCGGTCAGCCGCTCGAGCGTGACGGGCTGCCCCGGCGCCGTCCCCTTGAGGATTGTGACGATCGGCAGTATCGTGTCGACGTCGACAATGGTCATGAAGTTGGACTGATAGGTCTTTCCGTTGTACGCCGCGCCGAACTCGGCGACGCCGTTGTTATCACTGTCGACGAGCATCAGCACCTTCCCGTTCAGGGCGATGTAGAGCAGGTCGTGGATGCGGTATCCCTCGCCGGACACGTAGCTGTTCGTCGGGAGCGCCGTCTTCTTGATCGGGATGTCCTTGATCGGCCCGGCGAAGTCGGCGTAGCTGTTGTCGCTTCCCGACTTGTCGATCCCCACGAGGTAGTAGGTGGTGTCCGGGTTTTCCGAATCCTCTGGCGTGATCAGCAGCGACGCCACGCGCTTCTTCGCGTAGGTGACGGTGAGGTCGTAGGTTTTGATGGTTGGGTATTTGCTGGCCAACCAATACCCGCCACCGTTGTCGATGCAGACACAGCCGGCGTGATCATACGAATCTTCCACAAGAGAGCCGGTATAGAAGAAGTCTTCCGTGACCTCTATGCTCCTCGTTTGAGTTAGATTCCTGTACAGCTCGAGCGTAGTCCCGGCCGCAAGGTAGTACGCGCCGTTCATCGAGACGACCGGCAGCGGCGTATTCACCTGGTTGAAGAAGCCGGGGAGTATAGTGGATTCCACAGCTGCGTAATAGTACCATCCTCCGCTGGTTATGTTGTACCGAACCGTAAATCCGCTGATCCCCAGGAAATTGTTCATCGCGACGTAGCTCACCCCGTACGTGGGAGACTCGAGGTCGAGCACGGACTCGCCGATCTGGCTCAGCGCGAGGTTATACCAGTAGTCACCGCTGTCCTTCCACTTATCCGCGATTTTTTGATCCACCGTGATGGTCTTTCCCCCGCTGTCGACGTAGGGAGCAAGGCTTTCTTCGGCGCGGCCGTACTGCTCGCTGGTCTCGTCCTCGCCGCCGATGACGAACACCTCGAGCGTGTCTCCGGTCTTCTTCAGCAGGTACATTTCGACTTCGTTCAGGAGGTTGTAGGCGGAAACCTGCCGGTTCTGCACCCAGTAGTAGGTGGAACCGCCGGCGGTCTTCCAGGTGGTCAGCCCGACCTCGTAGACCGTCGCCACGTCCACATGCCTCTGCAGCGCTTCGTTCCAGACGCTGCCCGTAATCGCGGAGTAGGTGAATTGAAACTGCCCGGTACCCTTGCCGATGTTGAGGGGGCTTGTCAGCCAGTCCGCGTCGATGACGGACAAGAGCGTCTCGAAGCTCGCGCCGCTCTCCAGCGTCAGTTTGCCGGTTAAGAGATCGAGGGTCACGCCCTCGCCGAGGCCCACCTTGACGATGTCGCCGCCTTCGGTGTGGAAGGTGTAGTCCGTCATCGTCACGTTCACCTCGGTCGAGCCGACCATCTCGGTGACGCGCACGATCTCGCCCTCAGAGCTTACATAGAGCGTGGTTCCGTTGGGCAGCAGGTAGATGTAGACGTCGTCGGCGATGCTGTACCCCTGCAGGTAGCGCTCGAGGCCGGCCGCGTCGATCTCCGCGTTCGCCGTCAGGCCTTTCATGACGCCCGTGACGTACTCGAGCGTGCCCGGCAGCGGCATCGTGATGACCGTCGAGCCCTTCAGGCTGTACAAGCGGATGCCCTGGGAGAGCAGGAGGTCGTTGTCGCCCGCGGCCAGGAGCGTCTCAACGCGCAATGTCGGCGTAAAGGCGCTCGTGTCGTTGCCGTCGCGCACATCTTCCTTCTTATCCTTCTCGATAAACAGCACCGGCGTCAACCGCATATAGCTCCATCCGGTCGCCTGGGCGTTCAGCAGGCCCTCCGTCCCGCTCCGCAGGAACAGGAACACGGCGAAGCGGCCGTTCGCGCCGGTGCCGATGTTCGCGGCGTTCTCGATCGCGAGCTCATGCGTCCAGATGGGCGCCGCCTGCGCGGCCGCCGCGTTGAGCAGCGTCACGTAGCCGACCGAGGTCAGATTGCCCCCCGTCTCCCCCGTCCAGCGGAAGATCGTCGTGCCGGCGCGGTTCGAGATCAGCTCGCCGACGCGCACGTCGCCGTTCGACCTGCCCTCGATCACGATCGTCGGCGTCTTGTTTACGCTGTCCGCGCGGTTGAAGCCGTTTGCGCCCGAGACCGAGGGATTGACGAAGTTGACGTTTTCGACGGTGATCTTCGAGAGCTCGAGGTTCTTGCCGGTGCGGTTGGTGATCAAAACCTCGGGGATGAAGCGCTGGTTGTAGACGGTATAGCCGCTTCCGTTGTGCGCGCCGAGGTACAGCGTTCCGGGCAGCGGGTTGGAGAGCGGCAGTATCTGAATGGTCGTTCCCGATTCGACGACCAGGTTCATGTTCTCCTTGGGCAGGCCCGCCTGCCGGACGCCCGCGCGCTCGGAGATGTCGATGGCGATGCCGACCGCCGCGTCGCCGATGTGGAAGCCGACTTGGGAGGCGATGGTCATCGTGCGCGTGTTGACGACCGAGCCCCAGTTGCTGGTGGTCGAGGACGCGATGCCCGTGCGGCGCGTGTGCGGGTACTGATTGACGTTTCCGTTGAACCTCAGCGCGTCGACGGTCACCTTCGCGCCGTGCACGTCCGTCCCGGCGTTGAGGTAGACGTTGGTGGCGGCGGAGCTGTTGACTTCGGTATCGAGGCTGTAGAGAATGGCCCTCGCCGTCGCGTCGCCGATGCCCTGCGCGAACGAGTAGGCGTCGTTGATGATGTGCGCGGAGCGCCAGCTCGGGCGCGCCTCGGCCTGGATCACGACGTTGTCGTAGCCCCGGATGGTCGCGTTCGTGGCGGTGACTTCGCTCAGGATCTGGAAGTACGTCCGGCTCTCCGAGTCGACGTTCACGCCCAGCCCGCGCCCGCGCGAGTAGGACTGCATGTGGAAGTAGAGCTTTCCGATGTAGCTGCGGATGTCGACGTTCTTGCCGAGGATGTCGAGCTTGCCGGAGCCGCTGCTGCCGCCCAGGTTGATCCGCGAAGTCAGCACGAGCGTGCCCCGCGCCTTCGCGTCCGGCTCGTTGCCGACGCCCGAGTTGTATACGTGCGAGTAGGCGTACGCCCTGTTGATCGAGGCGTCCGTGTGGATGTTCACGTACCCGAAGGTGTTCTTGAGCTTCGCGCCCCTTGCGATGTTGGCGATGACGACCGTGCTGACGTTTGTGGTGGTCAGCGCGTCGCCGATGGCCACAAACCCCGCGCTGTCGCAGCGGGCGGTGGTCGTGATATTGTCCGAAGCGCCGCCGACCGCCTTGACCGTAAGCGTCCCGAAGTCCGCCTCGATGTCCGCGCCGCTGAGGATGTTCACGGTCACGCCGCGCACGAGGGTGTTCCTGGCCGTCAAGTTGCCCGAGCCGATGAAGCCGCCGGTCACGGACGCGTGCGTGTACGCGTACATGTACGCGTTCGATTCGGCCTGGATCAGCACGCTCCCCGTCGCGAACAGCCTCGAAGCGCCGACTTCTGTGGTCGTTGCGCTGTTGACGTAGTTGCTTCCGTAGGTCGTATTGATGTTCATCGCGAAGCCGACCGATTGATCCTTCGCCTCGGACACCGCGCTCGCGTAGTCCTGCGCGCGGACGCTGATGTTCCTGTCGGCCGTGACCGTGCAGTTGTCCTTGACGCCGGCGTAGGTGCTGTAGTAGCTGCTGGTCGGAAGCGACGAGGAGGAAACCTCCGCGAGGGAGTAGCTGCCGCCCTTCTCGATGACCGCCTGGGCGGTGCCGGTGTTGTAGGCGAACAGGTCGACGTCCACGGCCGCCTTGACGGTCGCGCCGGTCTCTATGAAGACCTCCGCGATCTGCTTCTGGGTGGACTTTCCGACAAAGGCCTTGGATTCGGACTTGGAACCCGACATAAGCCCCACGTCCGTGCCGAGCGAGGCCGCCAGCGAATAGGACTTCGAGATGTTGTAGGCGTCCATGTCCACGGAGCCCGCCGTGGCCGTGACCTTTCCGCCGCCGATCCTCGCGACCGTCTTGTCGGCGGTGAAGCTCTCGGCCAGGAGGCTGCCGAACGAGGTCAGGGTCAGCGAGCTTCCGTTCACCGCGCGCGCGTCCGCGAGGTTCATCGTCCGGGCGAGTATCCGCACGTCGAAGGCGGTCAGGTCGATATCCTCGATGTACGCGCTGTTTTCGCTCGAACTGGTGGCGTAGGCCTTGTTCACATCCGCGGAGAGTACGGTGAGGCTGCCGGCCGGGCCGCGAACCGTCGCCCTCGCGCCCTTCGCGGGCACGCCGGTTTCGTTTACGTTGAGCTTCGAGAGTATCCGCACATTGCCGCTGACGTTCGCGGAGCCCGCCCCGAACGCGTAGGCGTTCTGCGTGGCGTTGAGGGTCGCCCCGACCTCGTTGACGGCGATCCTTACTCCGGAGATCTCTATCTTGTGCGAGCTGACCTCGGCGAGGGCGTCGGCGGTGGCTTCGACGCTGGCGAGCACATCGCCCCCCACCGAGAGATTGCCGTCGCTTCCGAAGCCCGCGTTGCCGACGACCGAGGTCTTGGCCGTGGCCTTGTTGTAGCTGCCGGACGCGACGTTCAGGTTCAGTCCGCCCGCAGGGCCGGTCCTGGCGTAGCTGTACACCGTGTAGATCGACTGGACGCTGACGCTCCCGACGACGCTTTTGCCCTCCCCGACCTTCAACGAGGCCGTGAACACGCCGGCGGCGTCCGCCTCGACGTGCATGACGCTGACGTTGGCCAGGGATACCTTGGTGGGCACGTTGATCCGCGCCACCGCGAAGGACTTTGCGTTCGTGGTGACCTCCACCGCGCCCGGGACGTTATCGCGCACCGTGTCGAGCACCGCGCCGTCGATCTCCGCCGAGACCACGGCGGTCACGGTGGCCTTCGCGGTGCTGGTGTCGCCGCTGATGAAGCTGACGTTCGCGCCGCTGTTGCTTCCGACGGTCGCGGTCGCGTCGTAGTTGCTCGTGGAGCTGTCGGTGTTGAAGTTGGACGTGACGGTCACGCCGCTCGCCGATATGGTCGCGCCCTGGACGAGCGCCTTCTGCGTGCCGCCGACGATCGCCGTCACCTTGTTGATCGCGATATCGACGACGGAGGCTCTGACTTCCGCGCCCTCGATGTTCGCCTTCGCCTTCACGGTTCCCTTGGCGGTGACCTTGAGCGCGCCGGTGAGCGAGATCTTCCCTGCGCCGTTGATGCCGGCGGTCGCGCTCGCGTTCGTCTCGGCGTAGGCGATGTTGGTATTGATGCTCGCGCCGCTGAGGGAGGCACCGTAGCCCGGCTGCGCGGAGACGGCGTTGGCGTTGACCTTGTAGGTGCTGTCGATCGTGATGCTCGAGGCCGTGATGTTGCCGCTGGCGGTCGCGTTGAAGCCGCCCTTGGCGTAGGCGTAGAGCGCGTTGACGCCGATGCCGAAGGCGGACACCGACACGTCGTCGCTGTCGACGACGGCGTTGGCGTAGGAATCGCCCTCGACTTTGACCGTCAGCGCTCCGGTCAGCGCGAGGTTCGCCGAGATGACCTCCGCCTTGCATGCCGCGTTCGCCACGGCGATGGCGACATTGGCCTTTGCGCTCGCGCCGCTGAGCGACGCGTCTTTGTTGCCGCCGTTCGAGCCGAGCGTCGCGTTGGCGCTCTTTGATTTGTTCAGGTTGAGCTCCGATTTCACGCTGACGCTGGTCGCGTTGAGCGTGATGTTCTCGACGTATGCCCGCTGCGAGGCCGTGAGCCGCGCCGCCATGGCGTTCGCCGCGATGTTGATAAGGCCCCCGGTGACCACGGGCTTTACGACGGTCGCGTCCGCGTACGCGACGCCGGTCGCGGCGACGGCGACTTGCCCCGCCCCGATCGCGCCCTCGCCGGCGATAAAGGCGTTCGCCTGCGTGGAGTTCGCGGCGACGGCCACGTTGACCTTGACGTTGTAGTATGAGAGGTCGACGCCGCCCGTCGACGGCGTGAGCTCCGCCTTCGCGATTGTCGAGTAGTCGACCTTCACGTCGATGTCGCCGACCGAACCCTCCGACGGGGCGTCCTCGTCGTCCGGAATCTCGAGGTACGCGTCGAACCTCGCCTGCGCGTAGGCGAACGCCGCGTTGAGCGCGACCGCCACGGCGCTGACGCCGGTCTGGTTCTTGACCTCGGCGAGCGTGTTCGCGTACCCCGTGGAGAGTATGTTGACCTTGCCGCCGCTCAGCGAGATGGAATGGGGCTTGATGCCCGCGATCGAGGCCGACTTTCCGTAGGCGACCGCCACGTTCACGCGGACGGTGACGAGGCTGATCACGCCGCCGCCGATGTTGAGCCGCGCGATCGCCGTGTTCGCGCTCTTGTCCTCGCTGTTTAGGTGGGACTCCGCCGTGACGGCGCCCGCGGTCACGTGGCTTCCGCTGAGCACGGCTTCCTGGCGGCTTCTGAGCACCGCCATCGCGAACGACGCGCCCACGTCGCCGGCGCTGTAGTTTATGCCGTGGATGGTCGCCTCCGCGGTCGCCCTGCCGCAGGCGTAGAGGTCGAGCCTTGTCGTCGCTTTGAGCGTGCCGCTGCCCGTGATGTTGGCGAGGTTGCGCGCGTCGTTGTCCGCGATCGCGGCGTTGACGCCGAAGGTCACGAGGCCGAGCGCGACCGTCATGGCGTCCGCCGTCGCGGTCGCGGTGTTGCGGTTGTCCAGACGGCCCGCGTATACCTCGATGATGTCGGAGGACACGGTCGAGCCGGTCGTGTCGATCAGCGCCTGGTTGCTCGAGCGCAGGTGCACGTAGCTCACCGAGAAGCCGATCGGGACGCTGCCGACCAAAACCGACGTGAGCTTCGACTCCGCCGTGGAATCCATGAACGCGTCGATCGCGATGCTCGTCCCCGCGTCGACGTTCGCGCCCGTGATGCCCGCGACCGCGTCGGTCCTGTTGAACACCAGCAGAACGTTTCCGGAGATCGGAATCGTGGCCACCGCCAGCGACAGTATCGTCGTCATCGCGGTGGAGGTCACGTCGTTTTTGACGACGACCTTCGGGGCCGTGACCTGGCCCTTGACGGGGTACGCGGCGCCGTCCTTGTCCGCGTGGGTGCCGGGGGTCTCGCCGATGTAGGTCAATACCGTCGGCGCGACGATCGCGACCGCCGCCGACAGGTTGACCGAGACCGCGACCGTAATCGCGGCGCCGACGATGTACGCCTTCGCGTGCGAATCGACGTCCGCGTCGAGGGAGAGCTCGCCCGCGCGGAGCGTGACGCCCTGCCCGACGAACGTGTCGACGCGCGTGCGGTTGACCGCGAGCGAGACCGCGCCGTTGACGCCGATTCCGCCGCTCGCGAACGCGCCCGCGCCGGTCAGCGCGCTCGTGTTGAGGACCGTCTTGACCAAGACCTTCCCGGAGACGTTTATGTCCGCGTCGCCGCAAATCGAGGCCTCGGAACTTCCGTTGACCTGCACGATTGCGACGGACGCGCCGACGCCCACGATGCCCCCGGCGACGGTCAAGGTCGCCGCAAGGCACAGCGGATAGTCCGTGACCGCCTGGACGGTCAGGTTGTCGGCTGCGAGCACGTCGCCCTCTATGTATGCGATCACGTTCGAGTTGACGACGATCGCGGCGACGGCTCCGGAGATGCCCGCCGCGCCGCCCGCGCCGGTGACGGAGATCGCGCGGATCGTCCGGTCGGTCAGGCTGACCGAGGACCCTTCAAACGCTTTTCCGAGACCCTCCAGGCGCTTCGCGTCCGTGTCCGCGACCTTTGTGGAGCCCGCTCTCGCCTGTACCTCGATGTCGCCCGCGGCGGTGAGTTCCGCGTCGTCCTCGACGTAGGCGAGCACGTTCGAGTAGAGCACCGTTACCGACACGCCGATGCCGACGCCCGCGTAGAGGCCGCCGGCGATCGTGCCGGAGAACATGTCCGCGATCAGGTTGTCATAGGCCGTGACCTTGATGTTCGCGGCGGAGTTGACCGTCGCTTCGCTTCCGATGTAGGCGCTTATGCTGTCAAACGGGCTGTAATTGGGCTTCGTCGCGCCCAGATTCCCGGCGGCGTCGATGTCCTCGTTCTCCGTCTCGTCGATCTTCTGGTTCCCGCCGCGCTCGTCCGTGTCGCCCTTTTTGTTGGGATCGCCGTCGCCGGACTCGTCGAACTCTTCGCTGCGGTAGCCTTTCTCGGCGTCGAACTTTCCGTCCTTGCCGACCTTCGTGTCCGCCTGTTTGACGCCGTCGCTCTTCAGCGCTTCCTTCGTGCCGTCCTTCTTGTTGTATCCGCGCGCGGAATTGTGCCCGGCTCCGAACGCGGAGTTCATGAAGTTCTCGGAATTGAAGCCGTCCGCGAGGCCGTCGGAGGTGTCCTTCGTGAGCTTGCCGCCGACGATCGTCACCATGATCGTCGCGCCGATGCCCGCCGCGCCCGGGCCGACCCCGGCCGTCACCGCGTAGGAGCGCACGTCGCGGTAGGACGCCGCGAGAACCGATACGTCGCCCGACAGGCTCTTGATCTCGCTGTTGTCGCCGAAGCCGGCGGTCGTCGTGTTGTGGAGCACGCCGACGATCGCCGTCACGCCGACCGCGGCGGTTCCGCTGACCGCGACGGTTCCGGCGAACATGAGCGTCTCGAGGTCGTCCGTCGCGCCGACGGTGATCGCGCTGGCCGTGATCTTCGCGTTGTTTCCGGTCAGGGCCTCGGTCACCTGCTTCGAGATCAGAATGTCGACCGTGCCGGACACGGCGGCCGTGCCCGAGACCGAGACGCCCGCCGCGTCGGCGGTGATGAACTCCCTCGAATCGGCCGTGAGCGCGAACGCCCCGACGGCCGCGAAGTCCGCGTTTTCGCCGACGGCGGCCCTGGTCTTGCCCTCGTAGTAGGTCACGACGCCGACCGGCGTGACCGCGGCCGTGCCGCCGCCGGCGAACGACGCCGCCAAGTTGAAGATGTCGCTGTCGCCGACGGCCCCGATCGAGATACTTCCCCCGGCGCGGATCGCGCCGCCGAGCCCGGCCGTGACCTCGTTCTGGAACACCAGCACGCTCGCGCCGACCGCCACCGCGGCCGTGCCGCCGCCGCCGAAGCTCAGCGCGAGCAGCAGCACCGTGTCATCGGAAGTCGCCGAGGCCGAGACGTCGCCGGTCGCGTGGATCGACCCGGCGTCCCCGACGAGCGCCTCGAGCACTTTGTCGTACACCATGACGACGATCGTCCCGCCGACGCCCGCCGTGCCTCCGACGGCCGCCGCGCCGGCGATATTGTATAGGTCTGATTCGTCCTCCGCCTCGACCGCGACCTCCGCGTCCGCGCCGCTCTCGTCGCCGGACTCGTCGTAGCCGGATTTGATCGTCGCGCCGTTCCCGACGACCGCGCGCACGGTGTTCTTGTCGACGAGCGTGTTGACGACGCCCGCGACCCCCGCGGTTCCGGCCGCCCCGCCGCTCATCGACGCGAGCAGCACGCGGTTCTTCGCGTACGCACCGACGATCACGCCCCTGCGCCGGTCGGTCCTGTTCGGAAGCTTGACGCCCGCGCTCAGCCCGCTTCCGGGCGCCGTCGACGCGAGCGCGATCAGTTTCGCCGAATTGCCGACGAGCGCCTCGACGGTGTTGTTGAGAACCGCGGTGCTCGCGGTGATTCCGACGCCCGCGCTGCTGCCCGCGGCGAAGGCGCCGGCGACGTCGTACAGGCCGGTGATCAGCTCCGCGCAGACGACGACGCTGTCGCCCGCCGCGGCCTTCGCGCCCGTGCCGAGGCCCGCGCGCACGGTCGACTGGCTGACGACGACCGGAATCGCGCCTGCGATGCCGCCGGTCCCCGTGGTCGCGGCGCCGGCGACGGTCACGATGATCGTCTGGTCGCCCGCGGTCGCCATGATGACGACGTTTCTGCCCGCCTCGACCGCTTCCGCGATCAATTCGGCGTTCTCCCCGATGAGCGCGAGCACCTTGTGCTCAAACACGTTTACGTTGACCGTCGCGCCGACCGCGGCCTTGCCGGTTCCGCCCGTCAGGGCCGCGAGCACGACGACCTGTTTGACTTGGCCGTCCGCGAGGATCGACACGCTTCCGGCGGTCGCCGTAAGCTTCGCGCGCTTCCCGACCTCGGCGCGCGTCTCGGACTCGGTAACCAGCACGCCGATCGTCCCGGCGACGGTCGCCGGATCGCCCGCGGAGCCGGAGATCGAGGCCAATATGTTCAGGAGCTTCTCGTCGCTCACGGCCTCGACGAGCACGTCGCCGGCCGCGGTGATCACGGCGTCGTCGCCGACCGTCGCCTGCGTGTTGTTCTCCGCGACGATGACGGCGACCGTGCCGCCCAGCGCCGCGCCGCTCGTCGAGAGGGCCAGCGACGTCGAGATCAGCGTCAGATCGGACAGATTTTCGGCCTCGGTCGTGAAGACGCCGGAGGCGGCGATGCGGGCGCGCTTGCCGACGTCGGCGCGCACGTCGCTGCCGGTGACGATGACGTTGAGGCCGCCGCCGAGCGCCGTGCCGCCCGAACTGCCCGTCGCGCCCGCCGCGATCGTCACGGCCAAGAGGTCGCGGTCCGCCTTCGCGTTGACGAGCACGTCCTTCGCGCCCGCGATCGCCGCGTCGTCCCCGATGCTCGCGAAGATCTCGTCGCGGTCGGACACCGCGGCGATGTTGACGCCCGCGCCGACCTTTCCGCTGGTCGCGCCGATCGCGCCGCCGATGATCCTGGCGTTCGTCTTCGAGGAAGCGCTGACCGTCGCGTCGCCGCCGTCGAGCGTGATCACGGCGTGGTCGCCGATCGTGGCCTCGGTGTGGCTCCCGGTGAACAGCATCGCGACGGAACCGGCGATCGCGAGCTTCGCGTCGGAACCGGCGCTGATCGCGCCGGCGATCGACTCGGCGTAGTAGTTGACGGACGCGAGGAAGTTCAGCATGTCGACGACCTTGAGCAGATCTGTCGTGTCGACCGCGATGTCGATGCCGACGACGCCGTTCGTGCTGTTGACGGTGTCGATGTTGATGAGCCCCTTCTTGGACTCCTCGGTCACGTTGACCGTGAACAGCGCGTCCCAGCCGAAGGGGAACTTGTAGTCGCTCAAGTCGACCGGCTTTTTCTCGGCCGCGACCTTCAGGCTCTTTGCCATGATGTTCGCGCGGCTTCCGACGCTGGCGATCACGCTGTTTTCCGCGTAGATCAGCGCGAACGACGCGCCGACGCCCGCCTGCGCGCCGCCGATGGTGACCGCGCCCGCGCGAACCGCGAGCTTCGACTTGTCGACGGCCTCGACCGCGATGTCGCCGCCCTTTATGACCGCGTCCGCCTCGATCTTCGCGTTTCCGCGCGCCTTCGCGACGAGTATCGCGACCGCGCCGGCGAAGCCGACCTTGCCGCCGGTTCCGGCGACGCTGCCGGCGATGCCCTGCGCGCCGAGCAGACCGCGGTATTTGCCGTCCATGTTCTGCGTCAAAGTCGACGAGACGCGCACGCGGCCGTCGTTCTTCTCGGTCGATTCGTCGCCCTCCGCGGTGACGCTGCCGCCGACGAGCGCGTTGGCCTCGTTGTCGTTGACGGAGACCGCGACGCCGATGGAGATGTTGTTGCTGTTCGTCTCAAACGGCGTGACCGCCGCGCCGGTTCCGACGGTGCGGTAGTTCGCGCGGTTCTCGGCCGCGACCTCGAGCTCCTCGCAGACGAGCGTCCCCCTGACCTCCGCGGTCGCGATGTGCTCGGTCACGTTGACGGCCGCCGCGGCCGCGATGTTGATCTTCTGGCCTTCCTTGCTTTGCTGGTCCATCTCCTGCCCGGTCGCGCCGTTGCCGTTTGAATTTGCCTGGCCGACCGCGTTGCCCCCGGAGCCCGAGCCGACGGGGTTGCTCGGCATCTTGATGTTGAGCCTCTGCATCAAAGTCGGCAGGAGCGGCATGCCCTCGAGGGCGCTGCCGCCGCTCTGCATCGCGGGCCCGGCGTACTCGTTGAGCTTCGAGACGATCTTCGCGTTGAGGCTGCCGGTCGGGAGCTTCTTGCCGATGCTCAGAATCCCGAAGAGCTTGCGCATCTTCGCCAGATACCGGTCGAGGCTCGCGCCGACGACGGTCGCGAGCGCGAACGCCTCGTCCTCGTTGGAGGTTATGGCCTCGACCTTCGCCACCCCCTTGACGACGGCGCTTCCGAGGAAGGACGCCTTGACGTCGGAGTTGGCGAGGTTCACGGCAATCGCCGCGCCGACCGCAGCCTTTTCGCCGATCGCGAAGCCGGACGACGCGGCGCTCGTCTGGCCGCGCTGGTACGCGCGAATCCAGAGGTTGACCTCCTCAAACACGTCCGGGGCGAGCTCGGTCTTTGTTTCTATTTTATTGCCGCCGTCGAGCGCGAGCTTCGCGCCGGCGCCGACGGTCGCGTTGACGACGTTGTCGATCATCGCGAGCGCGATCGACGCGTCGACGGAGATGTCCTTGTGCGAGGTGTTGTTCTGCGGAAGCGTCGACGCGCCGCCGACCTCGGGCGTCGTGACCGCGACCTCGTCCCGGCGCGCGATCGGGTCGCTGCCGGCGACGGACACGGAGTCGATGTCGTTTCTGAGCTCCGACAGGACCGTCATCGCGTCGGCCTGGACGAACCGCTTCTCGCCCAAAATCGCCTCGCAGAGCATGTCGATCGTCGAGATCGCAGCGGAGGCGCCGACGCCGACGGACTTGCCGCCGGAATCGCCCTTGCCGTCCTTGTTCTTCTGCGCCTTGCCGTTCTTGTCGGCCGAGGCGCTGGCCGTCGAGTAGACCTTCTGCGCGGCCTCGGCGGAGATGGTCACGAACTCGTCGACGACGATGTCCGCGGCAGCGGGGAGGGTCGTCTTTCCCGAAATTGTCGCCGAGGTCTCGCCGTCGATCACCGCGATGGCGGCGGAGGCTGCGACCCCGACGTTCGACGCGCCCACGCCCGAGATCGCGGAGGTCGAGAACAGGTTCCCGACGCCGTCGAGCTCGCCGGGGTTGCCGAACTTGATGCTCAGCATGGTTGTGACCAGCTCTTTGATGCGCTGGAGGGCGACCCTTCCGGTCAGCCCGTACTTCGCGGCGAGGTCCTCAAACTTCGCCTTCCCGCCGTCGGTGAACAGCCCGATCAGGAATTCCGGATCGGACAGAAGGCCGACGAACTCGTCGACGACGCTCTCGGCGAACGCGCCCATCACCGCGCCCGCGGTGTCGAGTTTCTCGTCCTTGAACTGCGCGACGAGCATGTCGAGCACGAGCTGCGACACGGCCGCCTTGTCCTCCGGGTCGAGCAGAGCGTACTCCGCCGCGAACGTCGGGTCGGAGGCGAGCAGCTCCTCGAGAGTCGTTTTTCCCTTCGCGTCGAGCAGCGCGTCGAGCAGCAGATCCCTGCCCTGCACGTTCGCGAAAAACTGCATGAGGCTCGCGAAGATGTCCTCGACGGTCTTTTTCTGCGCGGCCTCGAGGATGTTGGCCTTGACCGTCAGCGACTTCGCGCGGATCGTCGTCGCGCCCACATAGGCGGTATTCCAGTAGCGCACGTAGTTGATCGCGACGCCGACGCCGACGCCGGTCGTCGAGTTCGTCGCGCTGGCGCTCGCGGAGATGACCGCGTCGGTGTCGATGAGGGAGGTCACCTTCACGTCGCCGGTCGAGTGGATCGAGACGCCGTCGCCGATCTTCGCGCTCGCGGTGTTTCTCTGGATGTTCAGCGCCAGCGCCGCCGCGACCTGTATGCTGCCCTCGTTCGTCTGCGCCTTCGGGCGCTCGTTCGCCGCGGCGGTCGCGGTGTCGGTGTTGACGTTGTTCGTGTCGATCTGCCCGGAGAGCTGCTTGGCCGCCTCGGTGTTCTTGTCGGCCATCTGGTCGGCCTCGCCCTCTTTGAACAGCGCGCGCATGTCTTCGCCGTTGTCGTCGAGCGGGAGATCATCGCCGTCCTTGCCTTCCTCGATCGTCTTGTCGTAGTCGTCCTGCGTGCCGCTGGGGGGATCCTCCGGAACCCCGCCCGGAGGCGCGTTGGGGCTGGACGCGGGCTTCGCGCCCTTGGCGCTCGCGAGCACCTTCTGCGTAAACCGGCTGATCGACGAGGCGTCGACGAGCACATTCGAAGCCGTAGCGCCGCGCTTAAGCGTCGCCTCCGCGGAGTCGTTCAGGATCGCGATGCCGAACGCGCCGCCGAAGCCGACGCCGGTTCCGACCGCCGCCGCGTCCACCTGCATCTTGCGGGTGACGCTCGAACTCGCGGCGACCTTGAGATCGCCCGAGAGGTTCAGGTTCTGGTTGGACGTGCCGAGATACGCCTTCGCGTACACGCCGCTGACCGACAGCGCCAAGACCGGCACGATCGCCTTGCTGCCCGCCGCGCCCGCGCCCGCCTCGACGTGCTCGGTGCCCGCATACTTCGCGCTGACGAGCACGGATTCCAGCGCCGCGGTCCCGAAGTTCACGCCGTCCTCGATCTCGGCCGTCACGTCGATGCCGACGATCCCGACCGCGATGCCCACGCCGATGCCGACGGAGTCCGCCGTCGAGTTGTTCGCGGGCGTGAGCGGGATCGTGATGCCGCCGACCGAGAAGCTCGTGCGCGCGCGCTTGCCGGACGCGTCGCCGACGGTTATGTAGCTACCGCGGCCGGAGGAACTCGACTGAACCGAGCCGCCGCCGATCGCGTAGCTCGCGTTTTTGCCGATCAGGGAGCTGTTGACGGTCTTGACCAGGTGTACCGCGACCGCGCCGCCCAGCCCGAAGTCCGCCGTCTCCGGGACGTGCCCGGCCTTGACGACGTCCGAGGCGGCGGTGAAGCCCATGTCCGCGTCGACCTTCAGCCCGTTGGCCGTGATCGCGCCCTTGAGGATTTCGGCGACGTTGTCGTGGTTGAACACGTGCACGCCGATCGCCACG
The DNA here is from genome assembly GCA_012514855.1 of Clostridiales bacterium. The sequence continues at coordinate 7,200 of JAAYZL010000303.1, read as the reverse complement.
CCGATCGCCTTGTCCGGCGCGTCCTCTGCCGTGCCGCCGACGGGGGTCAGCGGCGGGGTCTTGTATAGCGAGCCGTCCGCGCGCATGTTCGAGACCGTCTCGCCGCGCGCGAGCACCTTGAGCGCGCCGCCGGCGACGACCGCGCCGACCGTGTTGATCCTGGCCGCGTTGTTGTTCTCGATATACGCGAGCGCCAGCGCGCCCATGAGCTGCTTTGAGGTCTTGCCCTCCTCGGGCTCGGCCGGCTTGACCGCGTTCTTGAGCGTGTCCTTCAGCCCGCCGGAGCCGGTCAGCAGGTTCTTCGCCGTCCCCATGACGTCGAGCTTGACGCCCAGCAATTTCTGCACGAAGCCGAGCGCCTTCGTCGCGGAGACCTTGCCCTCGGCGTCCTTGTCGCCGGGGATGCACACGGAGATCGTCTCCGCGTAGACGCGCGAGGTGGAGTCGACGCGCAAATCGCCCGCGAACGCCCTGACGCTCGCGCTGCCGAGGATCTCGGCGGACGCGTCGCTGTCGACGAAGCTCGCCGCGATGAACACGCCGGACTGCGGCTTCACGCTCAGCACGTTCGGCGGCTTGCCGGTCGCGATCGCGGCGGTCGAGACGTAGCTGTTGGCGACCAGGTCGGCGCTTGTGTCCGCCTCGACGATCGCGCTGTCCTTGACGGTAACGCGGGTGTCGATCGCCGAAACCGCGAGCGCGATCGAGAATTTCAGGGAACCGCCGGCCGCCTCGGCGTACACGCGCACGTCGGACACGGCGTCGAGCGCGACGCCCGCCCCGGCGTCGAGCAACGCGCTTCCGGACACGGTCACGGTCGAGCTCCCCACGGCGATGCCGATGCCGATCGGCACGACGACCTTCAGCGGGCCGTTCGTCGCCTTGATGTCGATCTTGAGCTCGCTCGCCGCGCGGATGGAGCCCCCGGCGATCAACCGGCCCTTGACGTCGACCACGGCGTTGCCGATTTTCAGGACGAACGGCTGGAACTCGACCGGCACGACGTCCGGAATCGGGATATATCCCTTGTCGAGCTTGAGGCTCGCGAACACGTCGATCGCCTCGGCGGCGAGGATTCTCGCGAGCGCGCCGATCTCGATCTTCCGCTCGCTCTTTGCCTCGTAGAGGCCGACCTCGACGGAGATGTTGTCCTCGTCCTCGGCGAGGTCGTCGTCGACGATCTCAAAGTCCCCGCCGACGATCACGTCGTCGGTGCCGACCGCGTGCACAAGCACGTTCCGGCCGGTCACGTCGCCGGTGATCTCGATGTGCCCGCCGCGAATCAGCACGTTGAGGCCGGGCGCGACGAGCTTCATGACCTCGATGCGGCCCGCCTCGTCCGCGGCCTCGGCGACGATGTTCGAGAGCAGCACGCCGCCCGCGGGGACGGTCAGCGCCGACTCAAAGTCGACCGTCCGGTAGGCGTCCTCGCCCTTCGAGCCGTAATCGACGATTTCATAGTTCGTGAACGGGAGCGCCTCGGCGGTCAGGGCCTCGCCCTCGAGCCGGATCGTGCGCTTGTTCTCGAGCTCGTCCGTGAACGCGTCGATGCCGACGGCCGCGATGTCGAACTGCCGCTCGAAGCCCAGGGCGAGGGTGTCGCCCAGGATGTCGCCCAGGAGCGTGATCTCCGCGAGCGCCTCGATCTGGAGCTCGACGGAGCTCGTCAGCATCTCGGCGGCGATGCGCTCGGCCTCGTCCTTGTCCTTGTTGAGCTTGCCGGTCAGGTGAAGTCTGTCGAAGCCCGCCTCGCCGATGACCTCGGTCGAGATGCCGCCCAGCGTCGAAAACGCCGCGGTCGTGTCGACGGTGATCACGTCGTCGCCCGCGCCGCCGTTGAGAACGAGCGAGGTCTCGGGGCAGTCGAGGTCGAGAACCGTTATGTGGTCGACGAGGAACTTCAGGACCTCCTGCGCGAGGCTCAGCGCGCGCCCGCCGGAGACGGAAATCCTGTCGCTGCCCGCGCCGCCCAAGATCGTGACGTCCGCGGCGCCCAAGTCGATGCCGAAGCCGTAGCTGACCGTGCCGGTCTCGACGTCCGGCGTGCCGAGCGCGAGGTCGGTCGAGTCGATGAGCTTGAACTCGGCCAGGTCGTTTCCGAGGCCGAGGTCGATGCTGATGTCGAGCGGCTCCAGGTTGAGCGTGGGGTCGAGCACCAGCGAGTCTATGTTGTCGATGAAATCGGTGATGATCTGCTGAAGATCGCTCGGGAGCTCGTTCCATTCCCCGGAGGTCAGGCTCTTGAGCGACTGGAAGGCGGTCTGGTAGCCCTCCTGCATCTCGATCGCGGCCTTGACGGTCGGCTTCTTGCGGACCTTGACGCTGACCTTGTCGTCACCCGCGCCGGTGCGCACGACGATCTCCTTCTCGATGTTGCTGAGCTCCATGTCGACGACGTCGTCCTGCGCCGTGCCGTAATAGCCGAAGCTCTGAGCGCCGTTTACGTTGACGATGCCGCGCGTGGAGAGGTAGAGCCCGGCGAGCACGACGTTCAGCCCCTCGAACTCGACCTTCACGTCGCCCTCGAGCTGCGCGCCGCCCGCGCCGTTTTCGTGGATGTTGCCGTCGGCGTCCATCGCGTCCTCGGCGACGATGTTCAGGCGCATCGTGCTTTCGCTGTCCGCCCCGCTCAGGCCCAGGATCGCGTCGATCAGCTCCTTGAGCACGTTGTCCCCGTCGCCGCTCGCGATGCTGAGGCCGCCCTGGTAGACGCCGTTCCCGACGACGATCGTCGCCGTCTTTTCGCTCGGGGTGCCGGGTTCCTCGTACAGGCTCTTGATATAGGTCAGCGCGTCCTTGAGCGCGTTCGTGATCGCGTTGTTCGCCGCGTCGTTGGAATAGGAGATGTCCGAGCCGATTTCCTTTATGTACGCCTTGCCGGCGGGAATCGCGTAGGCCTCGATCTCGTCGCCCGACCCGATCGGCTCGTCCAGCGCGCCCATCGGCATCGGCTCGTCCAGCCCGCCCAGCGCGCCCATCAGCATCGGCTCTTCCGTCCCGCCGAACGCGTTCATCATCAGGTCGCCCGAAAAACCGGCCGATATCGGCTCGGCGAGGATGTCCCGCCCGGACTCGGGGTCGGATTCGGGATCGGATTCGGGGCCGCCCTCGCCGCCGGGCGCGAAACCGGAGGGAAGGAGTTCCTCGACCAGGCCGCCTTCTTCATCCTCCGAACCGGGAGAACCGGGCTGCTCGCCCTCCGGTTCGCCCTCCGGTTCGCCCTCCGGTTCGCCCTCCGGTTCGCCCTCCGGATCGCCCTCTGGTTCGCCTTCCGGTTCGCCTTCCGGTTCGCCCTCCGGTTCGCCCTCCGGTTCGCCTTCCGGTTCGCCCTCCGGTTCGCCCTCCGGATCGCCCTCTGGTTCGCCCTCCGGTTCGCCCTCCGGTTCGCCTTCGGTCTGTCCGTCCTCGAATTCGCCTTCGGGTTCAGAGACTTCGGTCGGTTCTCCACCGTCCCCGGAGCCGCCCTCTCCCGGCGCGGAATCGGACGAGCGCAGTTCCTCCTCCGGAAGCTCTTCCCCGCCCTCTTCTTCGCCGGAGGTGTCCTCCCCTTCGCCGGAGGTGTCCTCCCCTTCGCCGGAGGTGTCCTCCCCTTCGCCGGAGGTCCCTTCCTCCTCGCCGGAGGTCTCCCCTTCGGCGTCCGGCTCCGTGCTCCCCGCGCCGGGCTCCGTTTCGGGCCCCGGATTTCCGGAGATGTCGCCGATCAGCGTAGTGCTGTCGTCCTCATCGTCCGCGGGTCCCGATCCCCCCTGGGGCGCAGACCCGGAACCGCCGGAGGAAGACCCTCCGGAAGAATCCTCGGAAGACGATCCCCCGGAAGACCCGCCGGAAGGCGATCCCCCGGAAGGCTCCGGAGGCGCAGAATCCTCCTGCCCCGCCTCCGCGACCGCCTTGGAGGAGATCGCAATCGTCCCCCCCGACGCGCCGAGCAGCATGCCCACCATCAGTGCGAACATCAGCGCGAGGCAGACCATGCTTACGCCGTTCTTGGTCAGCCGCCGTATGTAGCGCTTCTCCCGCTTCAGGAACTTCTTCATGGCAAGGGCCCTCCCCCAGATGGTTGCGGGGTATGTCGAGAACGCCCGGGGCTATTCGGTGATCTGCTCGGCCTCGATGCCCTGATTTTGCTGGAGTTTCTGGTTTTCGTAGTACTGGGCGAGCTGCCAGAGGATGTTCGTCGCGGCGTCCTTGAGCGACTGCTCGTCGCCGCTGGTAAGCGTCTTTTCCATGTCGTCGAGTGCGCTCGCGTAGTCGAGCAGCTGGACGTGGCAGACGCCGCGGTTGTAGTAGCAGAACTGCACGAGGTAGCCCTGTTCGATCGACCTTGTGAAGTCCGGGATCGCCTCTTGCTGCCGCTCGAGCGCGAGCAGGCTGACGCCGCGGTAGTAGGCGTTGCCGATCAGATCCGGGTTCGCCTCGATCGACTTCGTGAGGTAGTCGACGGCCTCCCCGTAGCGCTCCAAAGACATCGCCGCGACGCCCAGCCGCTGGTAGAGCGTGTCGAGCGCCGTCGAAGCATTGTCGAGCGCGAGGAGCCTCTCGCCGGCCTCGATCGCGGTCTCGAAGTTCTCCTGCGCGTAGTGGCTCGTCACGAGCTGCTCGAGGCACTGCGCCGCGTCGTGGCCGTAGACGATCGCGCTCTCGAAGTCGAGAACCGCCTCGGCGTACCGGCCCAATTGCGTCTTGCACGCGGCGCGCAGGAAGTGCGCGGTGGCCTTCAGCGGGTCCTTGACCGGCTCCGCGACTTCCGGCTCGGCGCCCCGCTCCGCGTTTCCGGATTCGGTCTCAACCGGAATCTCTTCCCCGACTTCGGTCGGTTGGACCGAAGTCGGTTCTGTCGAATCCCCCAGATACAGGTCGAATCCGGCGAGCGCCTCCTCGTAATTGCCCGCGAGGAACAGGCAGCGCAGCGCGTTCAGCCTGTAGCTCGCGTCGTTGGGATTGCGCGCGTAGATCGCCTCGTAGCACCCGGCGGCGTCCACAAAGCGCCCGAGCTGCTCGTAGACCTGCGCGAGCGTCGCGCGAAGCGCCGAATCCTCGGGCGCGAGCTCGAGGTAGCGCTCCATGTCGCGCGCGGCGGGCAAAAACTCCCCGCGGTCGAGCTCGATCTGCGCCCTCAAAAGCAGCGCCTGCGAGGACGCGGGGTCAAGCGAAAGCGCGCTTTCCAGGGCCGGAAGCGCGCTGTCATAGTCCTTCATCAGCATGTAAAGCGAGGCCTTCTTGAGCGACAGGTCGGAAAGCGCCGCGGTGTCTCCCTCCTCGGCCAGTCCGACGCACTTTTCGAGGTGCTCGAGCGCCTGCTCGTACTCGCCCTTTCCGATGGCGATGCTCGCAAGCTGGTAGTAGTCGTCGTAGGTCTGCGGCTCGGAAATCCCCTGCTGGAGGAGCGAGTAAATCCTGGAGAGCGGGTCGTCCTCGGCGATGACGCTGACAAAGCGGGAGATTTCGTCAAACTGCGTGGCGACCACCGAGCACAATAGCGTGATGACCAGCACGAGCGAGACGATCCTCAAAACAGGCTTCTTTTTTCCGTTTTTTTCCGCGGACATGCGTTTCCGCCTCCTCAAACGACGTCATTTTCTGTCGGATTTCCGCCGGAACGCGCCCCTCGCGCTTTCCGATGGGCATACTTCAGGCAGTCTACAGACATTACAATGCAATCATATCATAAAATACTTGTAAAGTCATCCCCCTGACAGGCTTTTTTGGAAAAAAATTTGCACGGAACAGGCCAAAAACAGAGGGCGGGGCGCGTGCCCGCGCCCCGCCGGGTTGCCCGTCAGCGGCCCGTCCCCCGAAGCTCCCTCCAGCGCGCGTTGACCGAGATCCAAAGCGCGACCGAGATCACAAACATGAGGCCGGAAAGCACGATCGCCGCGACCGCGACCTCCGGATTCGGGGCGAGCAGCCTGAGAATCCTGTGCCACGCCGGCATCTCCGCGTCCGGCATCCACGCGGCCAGGCACGCGAGCAGCGGGAGCGCCGCGAGAGCCGACGACGCGGACAGGAGCGCCTTGCACAGCCGGACGTGCCGCCTCGTTCGAGCGGCGTCGCGCTGGCCTCTCATACCGATCGCTTCCTTCCCGGCGGGGTTCTTGAAACCGCCCCCGCGTTCTATATGCCTGTCCCGGCCCGGATATGCCGGTTTCAGCCGAGCGCCTCCTCGATGTTAATATGGAAGATGCGCTCCTTTTCCGCGGCCGTCAGCGGGAGCGCCTCGAGCCTTTCGACCTCCTCGCGCGGCGTCCACATCGGGTAATCGGTGCCGAAGAACGCGCGGTCGACGCCGAACGCGCGGATCAGTTCCGCCGCGTAGTCCGGCTTCAGCCGGTAGAGCGAGCTGGACGTGTCGACGTAGATTCTGCGCCCGGCGAGCAGCCTGCGCGCCTCCTCGTGGACGCTCCAGCCGGCCAGGTGCGCGCAGATCGCGGTCAGTTCCGGCAGTTCGTCGAGCAAATGCTTGACCCGGTTCGGGTTCGAATAGTCGTAGCGGTAGTCGCCGGTGTGCAAAAGAACCGGCAGCTTCCCCGCGAGCAGCGAGAACATCCGAAGCGCGCGCGGCTCGTCGACCGCGAACTCCTGAAAGTCCGGATGCAGCTTGACCCCCTTGAAGCCCGCGCCGACGATCCCCCGGACGACGCTCTCCATGTCCGGCGTGTCCGGGTGCAGCGCGGCGAACGGGATGATGCGGCCGGGGTGCGCGTCGCGGGCGGACAGTATGAACTGGTTGATGTGCTCGACCTGCGCGGGCGTCGTGGCGACCGAATGCGCGACGACGCGAGAGACGCCGGCGAGGTCCTCCTCGGCGAACATCCCGGAGAGGCTTCCGTCGTGGTGCGTCGGAATATCGTAAAACCTGCCGATTCCCTCGGAGGCCTTCGCGGCGATTCTGTCCGGGAAGATGTGCGCGTGCGCGTCGATTCTCTGCATTTCCAGATCATACCTTTGCTTTGGAATACCCATATTTTAGCACGGCCCGCGATTGCTGTCGACCAGGTAGCGATGATTTAATGAGGTGGTGGAGCGCCAAGGCGATTTTTCGTCCCCACACGGAGCCAGCAGGGAGCCGTAGCAGCGTTACGGCGACCGAATGAGCGACAACGGCTTGCGATTCAAATTCATTTGAATCGCAAGGTCGCGTAGCGACTTGTTTTCCCTTCGGGAAAGCAACCTCGTGGGGGCGGAAAAGCGACCGGCAAGCCT
>JAAYZL010000302.1 GCA_012514855.1 Clostridiales bacterium | reverse complement strand
TTCAGGATCGAGGCGCTGTCGAAGGAGCCGAAGGGATAGAACATGGCGGCGTCGCCCTGCACAAAAAGCTGCTGGGCGCCGACAAAGGCGTCCATCGAGTTTGCGCCCGGCGCGAACAGACCCGCCGCAAGATAGGTGCCCAAGGTGTCCGCGGCTTCGCCGAGCATGGTCTCCGCCCAGGGGATCTCGCCCCTCTCCGCCCGGTTGATCAGCGCGTGCGACGGGTCCCGATAGATATTCAGATTGTAGATCAGGTATGCGCCCACCCACTTGTCGTTGGTCCCCACGGAGATTCCGTAATGGCCGTTGTCGGTCAGCACCCTGTTTACGGCCAGCAGTTCTTCGATGGTGCTTGGCACGTCGAGGTTCAGTTCCCTAAAGATTGCCTTGTTGTACGCCACCTGATAGCTGATGACGTTGAAGGGAACCATGTAATCGTCGCCGTCGTACTTGAGCTTTTCGACCGTCGAACCGTAGAATTCCGGGAACTGCCCGGAGGCGAGGGCGTCGGTCAGGGGCATCAGTGCGCCGGACTCGCACAGGGAGGTGATCATCGTCGAGGGAACCTGCATCACGTCGGGCGCTTCGCCGCCGAAGATCGCGGCCTTGAGCGCCGTGTTGTAGTCGGCATAGGCAATGGTGTTGAACACGACCTCCACGTCGGGGTACTCCTCATGGAACAGCTCCACGGCGGTCTCATACACCGCGGCGTAGGCTCCGTCGTTGTTCCATACCCAAACCTCGAGGGTGTCGGCGCTCGCGGCGCTCGCGGCGCCAAGCAGCAGGATGACCAAAATCAGACTCAGGGCTTTCTTCATGGGGGTGCGCTCCTTTCTATATTTTACAGCCGCGCGCGCGCAGCCGTAAAGTTCCGCTCATATGCGCGTATGCCGGGTCCTACGGATGATTTCCCGCTGGAAGGTCTTGTCCAGTTGAATGAAGTGGGCGGAATAGCCGGTGACCTTCACCACGATGTTTTGGTGCTTTTCCGGATGGATCATCGCATCCTCGAGGTCGGCGACGGACACGATGTTGTCCACGACCTGCGATCCCCCTCCGAGGAAGTAGGCCTCCGTCATCGCCATCAGGTAATCGTCGCCGGGTCCCTCGGCGTCAAACAGCGAGGGATCGATCTCCAACTGGCAGATGCCGCCGACCACATCGGCGAAGGGCAGCTTCATCAGCGAGTGCATGGTCGCGGTGATGCCGCGGGTGTTCCGCCCGTGCATGGGGTTGCATCCCTGCGCCAGCGGCTCGTCCGCGCGCCGTCCGTCCGGCGTGACGCCGAGATACGGACCGCCGGCGATGTGCCCCATGAAGTGGAACAGCGACGCGCGGAAATGGTATCCCCTGCAGTTTTTGTAGCCGCGCAGCAGCTTTACGATATGCTCGGCAAAGCGCGCGCCCATCGCGTCCACCTCGTCCAGATCGTTGCCGAACTTGGGGGCGTTGAGCATCAGCCGGCGCACATCCTCATGCCCCGCCCAGTTGTTTTGCATGGCGTCCCGGAGCTCGGTCAGCGCGAGTTTTTTGTCCTCGAACACATTTTTCTTGATTGCGTACAGCGAGTCGATCACATTGGTGACCCCCAGCAGGTTGACGGAGGTATAGGCGTAGTTGACCGCCCGCTCCGTGACGTCCAGTCCGTTTTCGATGCAGCCGTACATCTGAAAGGACGAGACGATTTCCGGCCAGATTTTGGGCTGAAGCCTGTACTGGGCGTCCTTCAGGTCGCGCAGCGCGCGGATGGCCCGATCCGCCTGGTCGCAGTAGAGGTTCCAGAAATCCTCGAACGCCGCGCAGCCTTCCTCGCAGGCGCGCTCGAAGGCGAGCATCAGGCACTGGATGACGACCATGCAGTTTTTGTCCTGGTCGCAGTACTCCTTCCCCGGCACGCAGAACCACTGGCATCCGCCCAGGCAGACGTCCCATACGTCCTCCGCTCTGTATCCGGAATTCAGCTCCACCCGGCGAAGGATGTCCTGATTGATGAACACGGGCGTGGAACTTCCGTGCCGGCGGTTGACCTCCGAAGCGTATTGCAGAAACTCCCGGTCGATGTCCCTGTGCCAGAGCACATTCATGCACTGGTGGCCGCCCACCATGTCGTACGCCTCCACGAGAAGCCAGCTCAGCTCGTTCGTGGCGTCCGTTCCGTCCTCCTTCCGGCCCGCCGCATTGAAGAAATTGCCGCCGTACTTCATCAGCAGCTCCGCGGTCATGTTCCGGGCCTCGTCGCGGGTCATTTCGCCGGACCGCAGATCGCGCATGTAATAGGGATGCATGTACTGATCGAAGCGCCCGTAGCCGTTCCCGTGCCCGACGGTTCGCTCCGCGATCTGATAGAACTCGATGAACTGCAGCGCTTCCCGGTAAGTCTGGGGCGCGCGCGACGCAAGGTTCGCGCAGACCTCCGCGACCCTGCGGTAGTTTTGCCTCCTCCATGGGTCCGGCTCATTTTCCGAGAGGGCCAGCGCCCTGTCGGCGTGTTTTTGGACAAAGCGCAGTATCGCCTCGCAGGTGATTTCCGCCGCGTCCAGATAATGCGCCTTTTCCTCGCTGCCCTCGCGCCGGAATTCCTCGCGGAAGCGGCGGATTTTTTCCAGAATGCCCGTCCAGCCCAGCGGCAATCCGATCCGGAAATCCACCACCGTGTGCGTCAGGCTGTTGCCGCCGGCGCCAAGCTCCCGGGCACGCATGCCCAGGTCGTCCAAATCCTCGGGATAGCGAAGCGGCCGCACTTCGTCGAAGCGCCAGTGAAATTCGCCGACGATCTCGTCATCCGGATAGACCTCGGCCGGGCTGTTGTCCAGAAAATAGGCGTAGTCCCTGGCCCAGTTCACGGCATCCCATTGAAAACCGTCCCGGTCGGAGGGCAGGTCCGCGCCCGGGAAAGGCGTCCCCACGCCCACGCGTGCGTCGTGATCGCCGATGCAGACCCGCTCCTCCGCGGAGACGGCCATCCTGCCGGTCACCGGCGCAAACGCAGCCGAGCCGGGGGACCACTGATAGATGCCGTGAACGACGCTGTCGTAATACAGGTTTCTCCGATTTTCCAGCGCGAGCCTCTGTCGGCGCTCCATGATCCTGCGAATTCTTTCGTCGGGCAGCGCCGCGGGGATTTTGTTGATGCTCATATGCGTCTCCTCCTTACCGGACGAGGATTTCCTTGGAGCAGCGCCGGGAGGCGAGCTCCCCGAGCGCGGCCATTTGCTCCGGAGCGGGCGGCTCGGCGGCCGCCGGCGGATATTTCCAGCCGAGCTGGCGGTATTTTGCCTCCCCAAAGCGATGAAACGACAGCAGTTCCCACCGCGCCACGCAGTTCAACCCTTCGATTTTGTCCGCGATCGCGAGAATGTTCCCGGGACTGTCGGTCATGCCGGGGACGACGGGCGTGCGAATCCATATCGGGATTCCAAGAGCATTAATTCGCCCGAGATTCCGAAAGATATCCTCGGGGTCCACGCCGGTCAGCTCCCGATGGCGCTCCGGATCGGCCAGCTTCAGGTCGTACAAAACGAGGTCCGTGTGCGGAAGCACCTGATCGAGAGCAGCCGCCTCCGCATGGCCGCAGGTGTCCAGCGCGGTGTGGACGCCGGCTTCGCGGCAGCGTTGAAACAGGCTCTCCACGAAATCGGGCTGCATGAGCGGTTCCCCGCCGGAAACGGTGACGCCGCCTCGGGAAGTCCGGTAGAACGGCGCGTCCCGGATGACCTCCCGAAAGACCTGCCCGGCCGTCATTCGCCGGCCGAACTGCCTTCTGGACCTTGCCGGGCAAGTGTCGACGCACGCCAGGCAGCGCGAGCACCGATTCGGGTCGGTGACAAGGCCCTCCTCGCCGGGCAGGACGGCGCCTTCGGGACAGGCCGTCACGCACCTGCCGCAGCCGATGCACCTCTCCCTTTCCCAGCCCACCTGAATCTCCGGGGAAAGGTATTCGGGATTGTGGCACCAGCGGCAGCGCAGAGGACAGCCCTTTAAAAACACAATCGTGCGGATTCCGGGCCCGTCCACCGTCGTGCAGCGCTCAATCTCGCCGACCATGCCCAAGGCGTCGCCCGTGTTCATGCAAGCCCTCGGCGGTCGATCGCAGGAATCTCGGGATACCGGTCGCAGCGGATTTTGCACTTCGCTCCTCCCTCCCCCGCGCGCTGTACTTTCGCCTACTGGTATTCTAGCAGCGCCCGCTTCTCAGCGTCAACGATTTCGCGGGCATTTGGGCTGGAAATTTTGTTTTTCGGCCGGGTTTAATAGGAATCGATTATATATTATGC
>JAAYZL010000301.1 GCA_012514855.1 Clostridiales bacterium | reverse complement strand
GGCGAGGTGGAGGTATTCTGGCGCGCGGACGGCGACGTCGACAGCTACCGCGTCGTGATCCGCAACAGCGACACGAACAAGGTGCTCGTCGACACGGCGACGACCGGGACCTCGAACGTCATCCGCGAGGGCAACCTCGTCGAGGGCACGGTCTACCGGATCGACGTCACGGCAATCCCGATCAACGGAACCGAGGCGGACAGCAGGACCGGAACGGCGTACTTCGCGCTCGAGCCGGCGCCCGAGCCGACGCCCGAGCCGACGCCCGAACCGACGCCCGAGCCGACGCCCGAACCGACGCCCAAACCGACGCCCGAGCCTACGCCCGAGCCCGTCGGAGAAGTCTCCGAGCCGGAGATCGGCTTCTACCCGATCAGCTATGAGGACGGCGGCATCGCCTTCGTGCCCGGCGAGGTGGAGGTATTCTGGCGCGCGGACGGCGACGTCGACAGCTACCGCGTCGTGATCCGCAACAGCGACACGAACAAGGTGCTCGTCGACACGGCGACGACCGGGACCTCGAACATCATCCGCGAGGGCAACCTCTCCGAGGGCACCGTCTATCGGATCGACGTCACGGCGATCCCGATCAACGGAACCGAGGCGGACGGCAGGACCGGAACGGCGTACTTCGCGCTCGAACCGGCGCCCGAGCCGACGCCCGAGCCGACGCCGGAGCCGACGCCCGAACCGAGGCCCGAGCCGAGGACGGAGCCGACCATGGACATCTGGGCCGTCCCGATGGACGCCTTCGCCGATCCCATGCAGATCGAGCAGCTGCAACTGGTGCTCGAGCGCTGGGGCTGGCTGACGCTCGCGGGCGGGGAAGGCAGCGCCGAGAGGGGCGTGCTCGACATGACGACGCTTCAGGCCGTGCTCGACTTCCAGCTCTACGTCAACGAACAGTACTCCGGAACTTCCGGCGCGCAGCTTGTGCTTCTGGACCTCGCCCTCGAAAACCCGGCGATCCAGCCCGACACGCTGAAGCTGATCATGAACGATCAGGGCGTCGAGATAGTCAAGCCCTAAAAAAACGCCGGGGCCCGCCGGGAGCGATTCCGGCGGGCCAAAATATCAAGCGCCCCGCTTTTGACGAAGCGGGGCGTCGGCTTTTCGAAGGATCAGAACCGCAGCGCGTTGAGCTTGATGCCCGGGCCCATCGTCGTCGAGAGGACCGCGGACTTGATATAGGTGCCCTTCGCCGCGGCGGGCTTCGCCTTGATGACGGCCTCCATCAGCGTGCGGAGGTTCTCCTGCAGCTTGACATTGTCGAACGAGGCCTTGCCCAGCGGGCAGTGGATGATCGCGGTCTTGTCGACGCGGTACTCGACCTTGCCGGCCTTGATGTCGTTGATCGCGCGGGTCACGTCCATCGAGACGGTGCCGCTCTTCGGGTTCGGCATGAGCCCCTTCGGGCCGAGCACGCGGCCCAGGCGGCCGACGAGGCCCATCATGTCGGGCGTCGCGACGCAGACGTCGAAGTCGAACCAGCCGCCCTGGATCCTGGCGACCATGTCCTCGGCGCCGACGAAATCGGCTCCGGCGGCGAGCGCCTCGTTGGCCTTGTCGCCCTTGGCGAACACCAGCACGCGCAGCGTCTTGCCGGTTCCGTGCGGGAGAACGACCGCGCCGCGGACCTGCTGGTCGGCGTGGCGGGGATCGACGCCCAGCCGGATCGAGATTTCGACGGTCTCGTCGAACTTCGCCTTCGCGGTCTGCTTGACGAGCGACACGGCCTCCTCGGGGTCGTAAAACTTCGTGCGGTCGATCAGCTTCAGGCTGTCGGAATACTTCTTGCCCATCTTCATTGATAACATCCTCCCTGTGGTCAAGCGGGTATCGAACCCTCCCACGATTGTGTCGCCCCGCGGGGCTGGCTTTTCTGTCAGTCGACCACGGCGACGCCCATCGAGCGGGCGGTGCCGGCGATCATGCGCATCGCGCTTTCGACGGAGGCGGCGTTGAGGTCCGGCATCTTCAGCTCCGCGATCTCGCGGACCTGCGCCTGGGTGATGTTGGCGACCTTGTCCTTGTTCGGGCGGCCGGAGGCGTGCTCCAATCCGCAGGCCTTCTTGATCAACACCGCGGCCGGCGGCGTCTTCGTGATGAAGGTGAACGAGCGGTCCTGGTACACGGTGATGACCACCGGGATGACCAGGCCGATCTGCTTGGCGGTGCGGTCGTTGAACTCCTTGCAGAAGCCCGGGATGTTCACGCCGTGCTGGCCGAGCGCAGGGCCGATCGGCGGCGCGGGCGTCGCCTTGCCGGCGTTGACCTGCAGCTTGATCAGCGCAGTTACTTTCTTTGCCATGGGGGTATCCTCCTCTACTC
>JAAYZL010000300.1 GCA_012514855.1 Clostridiales bacterium | reverse complement strand
GAACGCGCCCGCGCCGATCGAGTTAAGGTCTCCGGGCACGACGAGCGTGACCATGTTCGCGCCCTTGAACGCCTCCGGGCCGATCGCCTCGAGCGGGTAGGAGGCGAGCGTCGACGGGATCGACAGCGTGACTTTGTCGCCCTCGTAGCCGGTCAGTATCGCGGCGTCCCCCGCGCTGTTCAGCTCATAGGTGTAGGTCGCGCCGTCGACGATGACGCTGCCCCCGCTGCTCATCGGCATCATCAGCGAGAACCCCATCAGGCCGGGCTCCTCGAGCTCCGGCGCGCCGGTCGGGGCGTCCGTCGGGGCCTCGGTCGGCGCGTCCGTCGGGGTCTCCGTCGGCGCGTCCGTCGGGGCCTCCGTCGGCGCGTCCGTCGGGGCCTCCGTCGGCGCGTCCGTCGGGGTTTCCGTCGGCGCGTCCGTCGGGGTTTCCGTCGGCGCGTCCGTCGGGGTTTCCGTCGGCGCGTCCGTCGGGGTCTCCGTCGGCGCGTCCGTCGGGGTTTCCGTCGGCGCGTCCGTCGGGGTTTCCGTCGTCCCGGACTGTATGCCCGCGTCCGGCTCCGCCAAAGCGAACTCACCCATCGCGCCAACGAGCGTCACGGCGCACAAAAGCAGGGACAGCAGCTTGACCAGCATCTTCTTCATCGTCAGAATCCTCCCACGGCAGAAAGTTCATACTATATTATATTATACATGAAATTGTAATATATGGCAACCCGAAAAAAATATTTTTGTCGTTTTTTCGCCATTTTCCAGGAGCCGGCACAAAAAAAGGCGCCGGGAGCCGTCCCGACGCCTTATGTCGTTGGAATTGAGTCAAAAATTTTCCGCGAGCGCGATGCCCGGAAGCTCCCGGATGTCGCGGATTTCGTAGCGGATTTTGTACCCCGCGGGGGCCAATTCGCCGGACGGGTTGTACCAGCACGCGTCGGCGTTGGCCCGGTTCGCGGCGAGCACGTCGCTCGTCAGGCTGTCGCCCGCCATCAGCGCGCGGCCGGGCTCGACGCCGCCGAGCATTTCGAGCGCGCGGAAGATCATCCTGGGGTCGGGCTTCTGGAAGCCGACCTCGCCGGAGATGACCAGGGCCGATATGTAGGGGCGCAGGGGCGATGCGTCGATGCGCCCGTGCTGGACGCTCGAGATGCCGTTCGTGACGAGCGCGACCGGGAGCCGTTCGGCGATTGCGCGGACAGCCTCGAGCGCGCCGGGGAGCAGCATCCCCTGCCTAGACAGCGCGCCGGTGAACCGCCCGCCGACCTCCTCCGGATCGGCCGAAACCCCGTAGAACTGCAGAAAATCGCCGAACCTGCGCACGCGGAGCTCGGCCTGCGTCATCGTCCCGCGCTCGAATTCCTTCCAGCAAGCGTGGTTGATCCGGCTGTAGACCTCGCCCGCTTCCGGATCGGAAATCCCGAGGGCTTCGATGACCTCCGCGATCGCGTTTCTCTCCGCGGTCCGGAAGTCCAACAGCGTGTCGTCCGCGTCGATCAGTATCGCGTCGTATTGCAGCATCCGGCTCTCCTCCGTAAAAAATGCGGTTCCCCGCCCGACCTGATCTTTGCCCCCACACCCGCCGGCCGGGGCGCTCGCTACTAAGGCGTGAAGCCTCCCCACTACGAGCCCTCTCAATCCGAAGATTGGCCGGACTTACCACTAGATCGCACCATGCTCACGGGAATTTTTCCCGCTTACGTGGGTCGTTTCGCCTGCGACTGGCATCGACTTTCAATCACGGACGCGGAGAACCGCACGCCTATTATACCCCGCCGGCGGCTATTTCGTCAACCACGCGCGCAGCCTCCGGTCCAGCGCGCTGAACCTGCGGTCGACATAGTCGTTGTCGACCATGCCGTTCAAGCACTTTTCGCGCCCGACGGCGACGACGAGCTTCTTCGCGCGCGTGACCGCCGTGTAGAGAAGGTTGCGCGTCATCAGCATGCGCGGCCCCGCGACCAGCGGAAGCACGACGCAGTCGAACTCGCTTCCCTGGCTCTTGTGCACCGACATGCAGTACGCGAGCTCGAGCTCCTCCAATTCCTGCAGGCCGTACTCGGCCTCGCGCCCGTCGTCGAACTCGACGGTCACGTTTTCGCCCAGCCGGTCGATCTCCACGATGAAGCCGATGTCGCCGTTGAACGCGCCCTCGCCCGGTTCCCCGCCGCGCCGCCACCGGAGCCCGTAGTTGTTCTTGATCTGCATGACCTTGTCGCCGAGCCGGAACAGCGCCTCGCCGCGGTGCATCTCGGGCTTTTCCGGCGCGGGCGGGTTCAGCGCCTGTTGGAGCGCCGCGTTCAGCGCGAACACGCCGCCGTCCGAGCGCTTCATCGGCGCCATGACCTGAATGTCCCGGAGCGGGTCGAGCCCCATGTAATTCGGCAGCCGCCTCGTAACCAGCTTGACGACCGAGTCGACCGCGGACTGCACGCTCTCCCGGCGCTCGAGGAAGAAGTCGGTGCCGCGCTGATTGAGCTCCGGATACGCGCCGCGGTTGATGCGGTGCGCGTTGCGGACGATCATGCTCGTCGCCGCCTGCCGGAACACCTCGGTCAAGGTGACCGTCGGCACCGCGCCGCTCGCGATGATGTCCTTCAACACGTTGCCCGCGCCGACCGACGGAAGCTGATCCTTGTCGCCGACCATCACGAGCCGCGTGCCCTGCGGGATCGCGCGCAAGAGCGCCCGAAGCAGAAATATGTCGACCATGCTCATCTCGTCGACGACGACCGCCCGGCAGTCGAGCGGGTTGTGCTCGTCGCGCTGGAAGCGGCCGTCCTCGCCCGCGTACTCTAGCAGCCGGTGGATCGTGCGCGCGGGGCGGCCGGTCGCCTCGCCCATGCGCTTCGCCGCGCGGCCGGTCGGGGCGCAGAGCTCCGCGCCGCCGAGCTCGTCCAAGAGCTTCAAAATGCAGTTGAGCGTCGTCGTCTTGCCGGTTCCCGGCCCACCGGTGATCACGAGCACGCCCTCGCGCTCGACCGCGCACACGGCCTCGCGCTGCTCCGGGCAGAGCTCCATCCCGGCCTCGTCCTCCGCCTCCGCGATCAGCCGCTCGGCGCGGCCCTCCTCGAAGTCCCCGCGATCGAACGACCGCTTGAGCCGGATCAGCCGGAACGCCGCGTCGCACTCCGCCTCGTAGAGCCACGGCAGGTACACCGCCGTCTCGCCGTCGATGTCGTCGGCCTCGAGCCCGCCGGAGAAGAGCAGGCTGCGGACCGCGTTGTCGACCAGGTCCTCGTCGGCGCCGAGCATCTGCCGCGCATGCCCGACGAGGTCGTTCAGCGGCAAAAACATGTGCCCGGACGCGTTCGCCGCCTCCGAGAGCGCGTAGCGTATGCCGCTCTTGAGCCGAAACTCGCTCTCGAGCGAGAAGCCCATCGAGAGCGCCATCCGGTCGGCGGTCTTGAAGCCGACGCCGTCGACCTCGTCGGCGAGCCGGTACGGGTTTTCGGAGACGGCGCGCTCGGTGCGGTCGCCGAAGGCGCGGTAGACCCTCGCCGCGAGCGCCGGCGACAGCCCGTAGCGCTGCAGAAACATCATCGCGCCGCGCATCTGGCTGTGGCTCAGAAAGCTCTCGGCGATCAGGGCGGCGCGCTTTCGGCCGATGCCGGGAACCTCCGTCAGCCGGTCGGGTTCGGACTCGAGCACGTCGAGCGTCCGGGCGCCGAACTCCTCGACGATCAGCTTCGCCGTCGCCGGGCCGACGCCGCGGATCAGCCCCGAGGCCAGGTATTTCTCGATCCCGTCGAGGCTCTCGGGCCGCACGGATTCGACGAAGCTCACGCGAATCTGCCGCCCGTACTCGCGGTGCTCGACGACGTCGCCGTCGAACGCCGCCTTCTCGCCCGCGAGCAAGAGCGGCATCAGGCCGACCGCGGCGAGCCTCGAGCCGTCCTCGAGCTTCACCTGCGCGACCGTGAAGCCGCTCTCGTCGCTCCGGAAGGAGATTTTTTCGACGACGCCCTCAAACCTCGCCATTCGCGATCTCCCAGAGGTACAGCGACGCGACGCTCGCATACGGCGCGTAGAGCTCCCGGAACCGCGCGAAATCCCTGTCCGCGCCGTCGCCGTGGAGCGCGCAGAGCGCCTTGCGGATGCCGAAGTCGCCCTGGCTCAAAATGTCCATGCGGTTCAGCGAGAAGATTAAAAGCATCTCCGCCGTCCAGCGGCCGACGCCGTCGAACGACACGAGCTTTTTGATCGCGTCCTCGTCGGAAAGCTCCGGGAGGACGGAGAGCTCCTCCGCGCGCTCCGCCGCCCGGCGCATCCACTTCGCCTTCTTGGGGCCCACGCCGAGCGCGGCGAGCTCCTCCTGGGGGATCGCGAGGTACGCCCCGGGCGTCGTGAGCCCGCGCGCGGTCAGCCGCCCCCAGACCGTCCGGTACGCGCGGCCGGAGACCTGCTGCGCGGTGATCGAGCTCATCAGCGCCTCGAACACGTCCGGGATGGTCGACCACTCGAGAACCCCGAGCTTTTGAATCCACGCGCCGAGCGCCGGGTCGCGCCGGGAGAGGTAATCCGCCTCCTCGGTTCCGTAGCGGAAGTTCACTCTCGCCCCTCCAGTTCGAGCAGGTACCGCTTTCTCTCCAGCCCGCCGCCGTAGCCCACGAGCGAGCCGCCCTTGCCGATCACGCGGTGGCAGGGCACGATCACGGAGATCGGGTTGCGGTTGTTCGCGCCCCCGACGGCGCGCGTCGCCCGCTCGTTTCCGACCGCGCGCGCGACGTCCTGATAGCTGCGCGTCTCGCCGTAGGGAATTTCGCGGAGCGCCGCCCAGACGCGAAGCTGAAACGGCGTGCCGGAGGGCTTCAGCGGGACGGTGAATGCGCGCCGCTTTCCCGCGAAGAATTCCCGAAGCTCGCGCTCGGCGGCGTCCAGTATCGGGCACGCGTCCGAGGCCGGGGCGCCGCCGAAGTCCGCCCTGATGAGCGCCTCGCCGTCCGAGACGAGCGTCATCGGCCCGGCCGGGGTGTCGACCCGGCGGGAAAAGGTTCTACCCTGCGTTTTTTCCATAGATCAGGCACAGTCCTTTCAGCGTAAGCAGTCCGTCGAGCACGTTGATGACATTGGAATCCCCGGCGATCAGGAGCGCGAGACCCCCGGTCGCGATGACCTTGGCGTCGGGCGCGCCCAGCTCGCGGCGGATGCGCTCGACCAGGTAGCTGACCTGCCCGATGTATCCGTACACGATGCCGGACTGGAGGTTCGCAATCGTCGTCCGGCCGATCGCCGCCTCGGGCCTTTGCAGCTCGAACCGCGGCAGCTTCGCCGTGCGCTCGGTCAGCGCCTCGGCCGCGAGCTTCAGCCCCGGGCAGATTGCGCCGCCGAGGAATTCGCCCCTGGCCGAGATCGCGCCGAACGAGGTCGCGGTGCCGAAGTCGATCGTGATGCAGGGCCCGCCGTAGAGCTCGTAGGCGGCCACTGCGTTCGCAATGCGGTCGCTTCCGAGCTCGCGCGGGTTTTCGTACCTGATGTTGATGCCGGTCTTGATGCCCGGCTGCACGCTCATCGGCTCCACGCCGAAGTAGTTGCGGCACATGTGCTCGATCGTGAAGTTGATCGTCGGCACGACCGAGGAAAACACGATGCCCGTGACGTCGGACGCCGCGTAGCCGCCGTGCCGGAGCATGCTCAGGAACAGCACGCCGTACTCGTCGGACGACTTGTTGCGGTCGCTGGCAACGCGGAAGTACGTGCGGTCCTCGAGGCCCTCAAACAGCGCGGCCTTGATGTTGGTGTTTCCGATGTCCAGCGCCAGAATCATCGAATCATCCCTTGTTCTTTTTGTCGATCTTGCGCAGCGCCAGCACGATCGGCGGGATGACCGCCGCGCACAGGAGCGTCTCGCAGATCGCGCCGACGCCGCCGAACCCGAAGATCACCGCGAGCACGCGGCCCGTGTCGAGCCCCGCCGCGACGAAGATCAGGAGCATCGTGCCGAGGTAAAACACGGTGTTCGTCAGCGTGCCGGCCGCCGCCGCGACCGGGAGCGCGAACCTGCGGGGCCTGTCGCCGCCGGAAAGCGCCCGGTGCACCAGATGCACGTTGACCGGGATCAGGAGGCGCGGCACAAAGCACATCACGAGCGCCCAGAAGGGGCTTGCCGACACCGTCATCGAGGCCAGCACCGACGGGCTCGCGCCGAACGCGCTGGCCGCGCTGATCGCGCCGAAGCACGCGCCGAGCACGAGGCCCTCGAGCAGGCCGAGCGACAGCGTGCCCGCGACGACCGGCAGAAACAGAAGCGTCAGGTTCAGCGGGCCGAGCCGTATCAGGCCCAGCGGCGTCAGGCCCAGCAGCAGCGTCAGCGCCACGAACAGCGCCAGCCGGGTCAGGCGGGTTGCAGAAAATACGTTCTTCATCTTGATTTCCTCCGTTCGAGTTCGATTTTCGATACCCTACGAATATGGAAGACCGGGGTTCCCTGTTCGGCTTCTCGCGAATGCCGACGCGCACATTATAGCACATCTTCGCGCACATTTCCGTGTATTTTTGTAAAAATCGTTGATGCAGGGGCCGGGAAATGGTATAATAGTTTAGCAATCCGCCTGCGGATTGCGGGTCGGCGGGCCGTGTGCGGACCGGCACGCCGACAAACGACATCGGAGGTGCATTCTTATGATTACCCGCAAAACGGAGCGCGCAACCGACCGCCGGGAGAATATGCGCGGGGGAAACGGCGCGGCGCTGCTGACGCCCGTCTCGAAGGAGCTTCCGAAGAACTGCAGGCTGTTCTCGGAGATCCGGCTCGCGCCCGGCTCGTCGATCGGCTTCCACGTCCACGAAAATGAGACCGAAATCTTCCTGTTCCTCCGGGGCAAGGGCCGCGTGATGGACGACGACCGCGAGGTATTCGTCGAGGCGGGCGACTCGATGGCGACCTTCTCCGGCCACGGCCACTCGGTCGAGTGCGTCGGAAGCGAGGAGCTCGCGCTCGCCGCGGCGATCGTCCGCGACTGAGCGCGCCGCCGCGGGAACACTCCGAACCGAAAGCCCGGCGGCAAGCAAACGGCGGCGAAAAATCGCCGCCGCCCGTTTTGTATGCCGTCGCCCCTACTCGCTCTCCGCTCCGAGTTCCGCCCTGCGCCTTCGGATCGTGTTCAGCGCCTGCGAGAGCTCGCCCTCGACCGCGGAGAGCAGCTTGTAGGCGTCCTGGCTGGCCTTGATGCGCATCTCGTTCGCCTCGACGCGCGCGTCGTTTTTGATGATGCGCGCCTCCTCGCGGGCGCGGCGGACGATCTCGCTCTCGTCGAGCATGTGGTCGGCCCGCTCCTGCGCGTCGGCGAGTATGTCGTGCGCGCGGTTTTCGGCGTCGGCGAGCCGCTGCTGGACCTCCTCCTTCGCCTTCTCCAGCGCCGCGTTCGCGCGCATTTCGGCGGAGGTCACGCGGTTCATCGCGGTGGTCTCGGCGTTTCCCAGGATGCG
>JAAYZL010000299.1 GCA_012514855.1 Clostridiales bacterium | reverse complement strand
GCTTCAACCCGTATATCTCGGAAAAGGGACCGTACATCGGCGCGTACCTCGCGGTCGTGGAGTCGGTCGCGAAGCTCGTCGCCGCGGGCGCGACGTGGCGCAACGCGCACCTGACGCTGCAGGAATACTTCGAGCGCATGACCGGCGAGCCCGAGAAGTGGGGCCGTCCGATGGCGGCGCTGCTCGGCGCGCTCGCGGCGCAGCTCGACCTGGGCGTCGCGGCGATCGGCGGCAAGGACTCCATGAGCGGCTCGTTCGAGGACATGCGCGTGCCGCCGACGCTCGTGTCGTTCGCGATCTCCACATGCGCCGCGGATCGCGTCATCGGGAATGCGTTCAAGCGCGCGGGCGCGAAGGTCGGGCTGCTGTGCCCCGAAACCCTCGAAAACGGCCTTCCGGAGCCCGAGAGCCTGCGCGCGCTGTTCGACGAGCTGGCCGAAAAGATTCGCTCGGGCGAGATTGTGTCCGCGCAGGCGATTACCTCCGGCGGCGTCGCCGAGGCCGTGTTCAAGATGGGGCTCGGGAACCGCATCGGCTTCAAATTCTCCCACCGCGCGAAAAATCTGTTCGCGCGGCGTCCCGGCGGCTTCGTCGTCGAGTACCGGGACGGCGCGGAGGTCAAGAGCCCGCTCGGGACGACGACGGAGCTCTACGAGATCGCGCTCAAGGGCGAAATCGTGTCCTCGGACGAACTCGAGGAGCTCTACGACGGCCGGCTCGAAGGCGTGTTCCCGACGCGCGCAAGCGCGCCCGGCAAGCGGCCGCCGAAGTTTGTCTATGGAATACAGGACCATCCCCGTTCGAGCGTCCGCGCCACGAGGCCGCGCGTCCTGATCCCGGTGTTCCCCGGCACGAACTGCGAGTACGACACCGGGCGCGCGTTCCGGCTGGCGGGCGCGGAGCCGGAGATTGTGGTCGTCCGGAACCTGACGGCGTCGGACGTTCAGCGATCCGTCGAGGAATTCGCGAAAAAGCTCTCGCGCGCGCAGATCGCGTTCATCCCCGGCGGCTTCTCCGGCGGCGACGAGCCGGACGGCTCCGGCAAGTTCATCACCGCGTTTTTCCGGAGCCCGGCGATATTGGACGCCGTCTCGGAGCTGCTGAACGTTCGCGACGGGCTGATCGGCGGCGTCTGCAACGGCTTCCAGGCGCTGATCAAGCTCGGGCTTCTCCCCTACGGCGAAATCCGCGAGCCCGACCCCGGCGCGCCGACCCTGACCTTCAACCGGATCGGCCGGCACCAGTCCAGGATCGTGCGCACGCGCGTGGCGTCGAACCTGTCGCCGTGGCTGATGCGCGCGAAGGTCGGCGACATCCACTCCGCCCCGATCTCGCACGGCGAGGGGCGGTTTATCGCGAGCGAACCGATGATCCGCATGCTCGCCGACGGCGGGCAGATTGCGACGCAGTACGTCGACGACAATGGCGCGCCGACGATGGACATCGACTTCAACCCCAGCGGCTCGACCGCGGCGATCGAGGGCATCACCTCCCCCGACGGGCGCGTGTTCGGCAGGATGGCGCACAGCGAGCGCGTCGGGAAACACCTCTACAGAAACGTGCCCGGCGACTACGAGAGCGGCATCTTCCGGAGCGCGGTCGACTACTTCCAATAAAAAATCCGGCCGGGGCAGTTCACCCCGGCCGATCCTTTTACTTGCGTATCTCCGCTGAAAACTCCTGTTCGAGTTGCTTTAATATCTTCTCCATCGCGCTTGCGATCTCCGCGTCGGTCAGCGTCCGGTCGGAGGCGCGGAAGCTCAGCGCGTAGGCGACGGACTTCTTGCCTTCGCCGATCCGCTCGCCGCGGTAGATGTCGAACAGCCTCGCGCTCTCGAGCGTCCTCCCGCCCGCGCGCTCAATCGCCTCGAGCATTTCTCCCGCGCCCGCGGATTCGTCGACGACGACCGCGAGGTCCCTTTGCACCGCCGGGAACTTCGCGAGCTCCTTGACGCCGTAGATGCGCGTCTCGAGCTTCATGAGCCGCTCGAGGTCGACCTCGAGCACGTATACGCGCCGGTCGATGCCGAAGCGCTCCGCGACGTCCGGGTGAATCTCGCCCATCTGCGCGATCTGCCCGCCCCCCGCCTCGACGATCGCCTTCCGGCCGGGGTGGTAGTATTGGTCGCCGCCCGCCCTCGCCTTCCCCTCGACGCCGAACGCCGCGAGGAGCGACAGCGCGATCCGCTTGACGGCGTAGAAATCGACGCCCTCGCCGAACGCGCCGACGCACAGTTGAGCCGGCTCCTCCGGGAGCTCGCCCGGCTCGGCCGGCCTGAACACACTCGAGAGCTCGAACAGCTTTCCCTCCGGCATGCCGCGGTTCAGGTTGCCCGCGAGCGTCGAAAGCATCGACGGAACCAGCGACGTGCGCATGACCGACGTGTCCTCGCCGAGTGGGTTCCTAAGCGCCACCGGCTTGAGCCGCCAGTCGCCGGGCTCGAGCGAGAGATCGGCGAGCCACTTCGGGCTCACGAACGAGTAGTTCAGAATCTCGTAGAGCCCCATCGCGGCGAGCGCGCGCCGGGCGTTCCCGAGGAAGCGCTGCCTGTCCGACCGGTGGCCGACCATCGTGACGGCGCGCATCAGCGTCGACGGGATGCGCTCATAGCCGACCATGCGCAGCACCTCCTCGGCGATGTCGGCCTCGGTCTCGATGTCGACCCGCCAGGCGGGGATCTCGCAGGTCAGGATGTCGCCCGCGAGCACCGCGTCGATGTTGAGCGCGTTTAAGATGTCCTCCATCTGTTCGCCCGGTACGTCGACGCCGGTCAGCCGGCACACGCGGCGGACGCTCGCCTCGACGGTGCGGGGTTCCGAAGGATTCGGATAGCTGTCGAAATAGCCCGGAACGACCTTGCCGCACTCGAGCATGTTGACCAGCATGCACGCGCGCTCGATCGCCTCCAGCGCGGTCGCGGCGCAGACGCCCTTTTCAAAGCGGCTGCTGGCCTCGGTGCGCACGCCGAGCCTGCGCGCGGTAATGCGGTTGTTCGTGCGGTCGAACGCCGCACACTCGAACAGCACGCTGTGCGTGTCCTCGAGGATTTCCGACTCCTCGCCGCCCATGATGCCCGCGAGGCCGGTTGCCCTCTCGCGGTCGGCGATGACGAGCATGTCGTCGGAGAGAATATGCTTTTTGCCGTCGAGCGTCGTCAGTTCCTCGCCCGGCCGCGCGCGGCGCACGACGATCGCCTGGTCGCGCACCTTCGACAGGTCGAACGCGTGCATCGGGTGGCCGGTCTCGAGCATCGCGTAATTCGTGATGTCGACGATGTTGTTGATCGGGCGCACGCCCGCGCCGTGGAGGTATTTGCGCATCCACATGGGCGACGGGCCGATCTTGACGTCCGCGATCACGCGCGCGCAGTAGCGCGGGCAGTTCTCGGTGTCTTTGACCTCGACCGTCGCGTAGTCGGAGAACGTTCCCTCGCCGTCCTCTTGGACGTCGATCTCCGGCATCACGCAGTGCTCGTCCAGCACCGCGGCGCTCTCCCTCGCGATCCCCCAGATGCTCAGGCAGTCCGGGCGGTTCGCGAGGATCTCGTAGTCGACGATGTCGTCGCCGAGGCCGAACACCTCCTTGACGTCGGTTCCGGGCGCGACCTCCTCCCGAAAGACGAGTATCCCCGCCTCGCCGACGTGCGGGTACAGCCCCTCGGGGATTTCGAGCTCCGCGCCGGAGCAGATCATGCCGCCGCTCTCGACGCCGCGGAGCTTGCCGCGCCCGATCTTCCCGCCGGGCAAGGTCGCGCCCTCGAGCGCCACGGGGACGAGCTGCCCCGCCCGGACGTTCGGCGCGCCGCAGACGATCTGCAACGGCGCTTCCTGCCCGACGTCGACCGTGCAAATGTGCAGGTGGTCGCTGTCCGGGTGCTCCTCGCAGGTGAGCACGTTCCCGACGACGACGCCGTCAAACTCCCGACCGGTCTTTTCGACGCCCTCGACGGCGGTGCCGGTCATGATCATGCGCGAGGCGTACTCCTCGGCGGTCATGTCGATATCCACATATTCCCTGAGCCATTGCATGGGTACTTTCATCGCTATATCCCTCCTTACCTGATCGTCGGCGTGCGGAACCGTGCCGCCGCCCGCCGACCCGGAAAACCTTCGGTTTTCCTGATCCTCCCCTACCGGAACTGCGACAGGAAGCGCAGGTCGTTTTCGTACATGAGCCTGAGGTTCGGGATGTTGTACTTGAGGAGCGCCATACGCTCGATGCCCATGCCGAACGCGAACCCGGAATAGCGCCGGGAGTCGATGCCGCACATGTCGAGCACCTTCGGGTTGACCATGCCGGAGCCGAGCACCTCGATGAAGCCCGTGCCCTTGCACATCCGGCAGCCGGAGCCGCCGCAGTTTGCGCAGGGGATGTCGACCTCGGCGGACGGCTCCGTGAACGGGAAGTACGAGGGCCTGAAGCGCGTCGAGACGCCCTCGCCGAACAGCCGCGCGGCGAACTGGTCGAGGGTTCCCTTGAGGTCGCCCATCGTCACGCCCTCGTCGATGACGAGCCCCTCCATCTGGTGGAACACCGGCGAGTGCGTCGCGTCCGCTTCGTCCGCGCGGTAGACGCGGCCCGGACAGATTACGCGGATCGGCGGCTTGCGCGTGGTCATGATGCGCGCCTGTACAGGGGAGGTGTGCGTGCGCAGCACGATGTTGTCGTCGACATAGAACGTGTCCTGCGCGTCGCGCGCGGGATGGTTCTTGGGCAGGTTCAAAAGCTCAAAGTTGTAGTGGTCGTACTCGACCTCCGGACCCTCCACCACCTCGTAGCCCATGCCCACAAAGATGTCCATCAGCGTCTCGAGCGTCTGGTTCATCGGATGCAGGCTGCCGGCGGAGCGCTCCGCGACCGGCATGGTCACATCGACCTTCTCCCGCTCAAGCCGCAAAGATTTCTCCCGCTCGCGCAGTTCGCTCAGCCGCTTTTCCAGCGCCGATTCGATGGCGTTGCGCACATCATTGACCAGCTGGCCCATCTTCGGCCGCATTTCCGGCGACAGCTTGCCCATGCCGCGCAGAATGCCGGTCAGTTCGCCCTT
>JAAYZL010000298.1 GCA_012514855.1 Clostridiales bacterium | reverse complement strand
GCTGTTCGCGGGCACGGCGCTCGGGAAGCGGAAGCTCGCGCCGGAGATCAGCCCGAAAAAGACGGTCGAGGGCTCGATCGGCGGGCTGGTCGCGGCGGTGCTGTTCGCGGTCGCGATCCCGTTTCTGATCGGCGCGATGTACGGCGTCGAGGCGTCGGCGCTCGAACCGGTCTGGAAATACGCGCTGTTCGGGCTCGCGGCGGGCGCGCTCTCGCAGATCGGCGACCTCGCCGCGTCGCTGTTCAAGCGGCACTGCGGCATCAAGGACTTCGGACGGATTTTTCCGGGGCACGGAGGCGTGCTCGACCGGCTCGACGGCGTGCTGTTCGCTTCGCTGGCGGCACACGCCTTCTTCCGGCTGATGGGCTAGGACAATGCAGAAGAACTTGGCGATTTTGGGGGCGACCGGCTCGATCGGCGGGCAGGCGCTCGACATCGTCCGCAGGCATCCGGAGCGCTTTTCCGCCTGCTGCCTGACGGCGAGAAGCTCCGCGAAGGAGCTGTTTCAACTCGTCCGGGAGTTCCGCCCGCGGGTTGCGGCGCTCGAAACGGAGCCGGGAGAGATTCCGGAGGACGTCCGGTTCTGCGAGTGGGTGTTCGGCAAAGATGCATCCGCGCGCGCGCTCGAGATGTCGGACGCGGAGGACGCGCTGTGCGCGATCGTCGGCATCGCCGGGCTCTCCGCGGTCTGGACGGCGCTTCGCGTGTGCCGCCGCGTGCTGCTCGCGAACAAGGAGGCGCTCGTCACCGGCGGCTCGCTCGTGACGGAGCGGGCGCGCGCGCTGGGCCGGGAGCTTCTCCCGGTCGACAGCGAGCACTCGGCGATCTTCCAGTGCCTGCGCGCGCGCGACGGAAATCCCGTCCGGAAACTGATCCTGACCGCGTCCGGCGGCGCGCTGCGCGATCGGACGGTCGACGAGATGGAGCGCGCGACCGTCAAGGACGTGCTCGACCACCCGACGTGGAAGATGGGCGGCAAGATCACCGTCGACTGCGCGACGATGCTCAACAAGGGGCTTGAGGTCATCGAGGCGCACCACCTGTTTTCGTTGCCGCCGGACAAAATCGCGGTGCTCGTGCATCCGGAGAGCGTCATACACTCGATGGTGGAGTTCGAGGATTCGGCGGTGCTCGCGCAGCTCGGCAACCCCGACATGCGCGGGCCGATCGGCTACGCGATGGGCTTCCCGGACCGGATTCCCTACGGTGGCGCGGAGCTAACGCTTTCGGCGCACGGGTCGCTGACGTTCCGCGAGCCGGACTTTGAACGGTTCCCGTGCCTCAAAATGGCGTATGAGGCGCTCGAAGCGGGTGCGAACGCCCCGATCGTGCTGAACGGCGCGAACGAGGTCGCCGTCGGGCGGTTCCTGAAGGGCGAGGTTCGCTTTGGGGCGATCGCGCGCTGCGTCTCTGCGGCGCTGGACGGAATCCCCCGGCGAACGATCGCGACGCTCGACGACGTGTTCGAGGCCGACCGCGAGGCGCGCGCGTTCGCGGAAAAAACCCTTGGAGGAAAGCTATGATCTTCGGAAACATCCTCGGAAACATCCTTTATATCGCGCTGGCCCTCGCGCTGCTCGGCGTGCTCGTCACCGTGCACGAGTTCGGCCACTATGTCGCCGGGCGGCTGACCGGCATACCGGTCGTCGAGTTCGCGGTCGGCTTCGGGCCGAAGCTCGTCGGCTGGCGGCGGAAGGAAACCGACTACTCGCTGCGCGCGTTCCCGCTGGGCGGGTACTGCAAGTTCCTGGGCGAGGACGAGGACAGCCCCGATCCGCGCGCGATGAACCGCCAGAAGGTCTGGAAGCGGTTCGTGACGGTGTCGGCGGGGCCCGGGATGAACTTTGTGTTCGCGTTCGTCGTCGTCGTCGTGCTTCTGATGGGCTACTATACCGCGGAGAGCTTCCCGCGCGTCGCCGAGGTCTACGACAATTCCCCGGCCGCGGCGGCGGGGCTACTGCCGGGCGACGTGATCGTCGAATTGAACGGCGAGGCGCTCGCCTACGACGAGGAGAGCGTGTTCCGCGCGCGGGAGATCATCGCGGCCCCGAAGCCCGATCAAGCCGTGGAGATCGTCGTGGAGCGCTCGGGATCACGCGTCGCGCTCACGGTCGTGCCCGAAATCGAGGCCACGGGGCAGGGCAACGCCTACCGGATCGGCATCACGTTCGACGGCCGCAACTTCAACCTCTTTGAGGCGCTTTCCGAGGCGCCGCGGGCCGTCGCAGGCACCGTCTCCGAGATGCTTGCCGGGCTTCGGAACATGGTGTTCAAGGGCGAAGGGTTGAGTGACGTCGGCGGCCCGGTCGCGATCGTCCACCTCGTCAGCGAGGTCGCGCGCGAGGGGCTGTTTACGGTCTTGAGCATATTGTTCATACTCTCCCTGAACCTCGGCATCTTCAACCTTCTGCCGATTCCGGCGCTCGACGGCGGGCGGCTGATGTTTTTGCTGCTCGAGGGCGTCCGCAGGAAGCCGGTGCCCCCGGAGAAGGAGGGGCTCGTGCACGGCCTCGGCTTCATGCTGTTGATCGGCCTCATTGTCTTTGTGACCTACCGGGACATACTGCGCCTGGTCGCGGGCTAGGCATATGCTTACGAAGGCCGTATTTGCGAAAAACGTGCAGATCGGCGGCGGCGCCCGGATCAGCGTGCAGTCGATGACGAACGCCGATACGCGCGACGTCGAAAAGACGCTTGCGCAGATTCGAACGCTCGCGGCCGCGGGCGCGGAGATCGTGCGCGTGTCCGTCTACGACGAGGTCTGCGCCGAAAACGTGCGCGCGCTCGTCGACGGCAGCCCCGTGCCGCTCGTCGCGGACATACACTTCGACCACCGGCTCGCGATCCGCGCGGTCGAGAACGGCATCGCGAAGGTGCGCGTAAACCCCGGAAACATCGGCGGGGAGCGGAACGTCCAACGGCTCGCGGACTGCCTGAAACAGCACCGGGTGCCGGTCCGGATCGGCGTCAACGCGGGCTCGCTCGAAAAGGACATCCTCCGCGAGTTCGGCGGCGCGACGGCGGAGGGCATGGTCAAGAGCGGGCTCAACCACGCGCGGATGCTCGAGCGCGCGGGGTTTTCGGACATCGTGCTCTCGTTCAAGGCGTCGACGGTCAAATTGACGGTCGACGCGTGCCGGCTCGCGGCCAGGGAGACCGATTACCCGCAGCACGTCGGCGTGACCGAGGCCGGAACCTACGAAAGTTCGATCGTCAAGAGCGCGATGGGCATCGGCGCGCTCTTGCTCGACGGCATCGGCGACACGATCCGCGTATCGATCACCGGCGACCCGGTGCGCGAGGTCGAGGCGGGCATCCGGATCCTTCGCGCGGCGGGGCTGCGCGGCGACTACGTCG
>JAAYZL010000297.1 GCA_012514855.1 Clostridiales bacterium | reverse complement strand
TCGCTGGCGGTCAACTGCCGGCGCACGGGGAATCGGCGCAATCGGCCGCTGGGCCGGGCCTGCCGTCCGCCGTCCAGCCGGCCGGTCGCGATCGCGCTGTCGACCGCCGCGGCGAGCTTATCGCGCAGCCGCATCCATTGCGCGCAGGCAACCCGGCAGATCGCAGATCCATGCGCCGGCCTCGCAGGTGTCGCGGCGGATGTACCAGGCGGTATTCGAAGAGTACACGCTGTGCCTCGATTACAAAAAACGCGGCGGTTGTGTTCCGCACATCGACCGCGTTCTTCTCCATCCATGTATCTATGCAGGAACCTCTACTCCCGACATGTGCTCCGGGATTCGCGATGCGAAGCGCCATTTTTCCCGGAGATCGTCCAAATCCGCGCAAACTGCCTCAAAATAGCCCGCCTACCTTCCGAAATCCCATTTTGGACGTTGACTTTTGCCCAAAGGTCTGCTATAATCATCTTCGCGGTTTATCTTGAGGAGAGATGGCCGAGCGGTTTAAGGCGCTGGTCTTGAAAACCAGTGATGTCGAAAGGCACCGGGGGTTCGAATCCCTCTCTCTCCGCCAACGTTATACTACATGGAGAAGTACCCAAGAGGCCGAAGGGGCTCCCCTGCTAAGGGAGTAGGGTGCGATGAGCGCCGCCCGGGTTCAAATCCCGGCTTCTCCGCCAAAAGTCCGAAAATCCTTAGGAATCAAGGGTTTTCGGGCTTTCTCTTTAACTGCTTGATCGGGACGGCATTACAATTTGTTGCGTTGTTGACATTATTGTCTGCGTCGCTGTTGACACATTCGCACGCGGAAGTGGAAAGGAGAGCCAAGAATTGGAGCGCGATCCACGATGAACGCAGCGGGTTTTCCGTGAAATGTCAAGCACTCAAAAAGCCCCCGGCTCGCTATCAAGTGATAATAAAAGCTTGACATCGTCAAACTTCTCCGCTATGATGTTCGCATAGAAAAAGAGGGAGCTGTCTTTTTGGAGATTGTTCTGTAGGGAACATGCGCAGGGGGAAACAGGCGGGAGGGCGGCGTAGGGCGCTCCGGTTTGTTGCGTCATTCTGTTCCGGGCAGAACTGTGGCGGGCAGCGTTTTGAATGAACCTGTCGGGACATGGTTTGCGCCGTGTCCCGTTTTGTTTCCCCGCGTGTCCCATTTTCGCAATACCGGTTTATCACAAAATGGACAAGAAGAAAGGGTGTTACACCATGAAATATGAAAAAACCTCCGCATACGACAAAGACCTCGTCGACGCGTGCCTGATGGGCCCGAACGCGATGAAGCTCCTGGAGGAGCTGCTTTCGATGTACCCGCTGACGCCGGGCGAAACCGTGTTCGACCTCGGCTGCGGCATGGGGCTGACCTCGATGTTCGCCGCGCGGGAGTACGGCGTCCGGGTGTTCGCGGCCGACCTGTGGATCGCGCCGAGCGACAACAAGCAACGGTTCGACCGGATGGGATTCACCTCCGGGGAGATCATCCCGCTCCGGGCGGAGGCGCACAACTTGCCGTTTGCCGACGGGTTTTTCGACACGATCATCAGCATCGACGCGTACCACTATTTCGGGCTGGACAGCGAGTATCTCGGAAAGCACCTGCTCCCGCTGGTCAAGCGCGGCGGCCGCATTTTAATCGCCGTGCCCGGCATGAAGGTGGACATCCACGACAATCTCCCGCGGGAGATGACGCTTTCGTGGAGCGCCGAGGATCTGGAGACGATCCACGACGCGGCGCATTGGCGGAAGATTCTCGAGGCGACCCCGGAGGCGGAGATTCTCTCGATCGACGAGATGGCAGGATACGAGGAATGCTGGAGCGACTGGCTCGCCTGCGGCAATCCGTATGCCGTCAACGACCGAAAGGCGATGGAGGCCGGCGCGGGAAAGTACATGAATTTGCTCGCGATCGCGCTTCGGAGGAAGTAATTCAGACCGACAGAACCGGGGCGGCGCCCTTCATTGTTCGCCGCCCCGGCTTGCGCCGGGAAATCAGGAGGGACGAAGCCATTGAAATACGCGGCGCTTTTCCGGGGAATCAACGTCGGCGGGAAGAACGCCGTCCGGATGGCGGATCTGAAGCGGATGCTCGAGGGCCTCGGGCTTCGCGGCGCGGCGACCTATATCCAGAGCGGAAACGCCGTCTTTGAGGCGGACGCGGACGCGCCGGCGCTCAAGGCGGCGATCGAGGCGGGCTTCGTCGATCGCTTCGGCTTTGCGGGCGTCGCGGCGATTCGAAGCGCGGATGAACTGTGCGCCGTGGTCGGGAACCTGCCGTTTACACCCGCGGAAATCGCGGCGGCGGAGGCGGCAAATCCGGAGGTCGAGCACCTCTACGTCTACTTTCTGGACGGCCCGGTCAAGCGAGGGGAGGCGGAGGCCCTTTCCGCCGGGGTTGCCGGTTCGGACAGGCTCCGCGCGGGGGAGAAGGAGCTCTACCTGCTCTGCTTCGGAAGCGTCCGCGACTCGAAGCCCGCCGCGCGCGTGTCGAGGGCGTTTCCGTCGGCCACGGCTAGGAACTGGAAGACGGTCATGAAGCTGCTCGAATTGGCGGGAGGCTCCACCGCGCCGTAATTTTTTACCCCGGTTTTGTCCCTGCGCCTGTCCGGCCGATGCCGGAGCCGCACAGAAAGTCCCCGCGTCCCATTCCCATTCTTGCCCGCACGACGGCGCGCCCATGGCGAAGGCGCGCTGTAATTTTTCATGTCCTTCTCCCGTCCCCGCTCGAAAAAGCTTCGAATTTCCGCCTGAATTCCCGACAAAAGCCGGACATAGTATGCAAAACAAGGGGATGGGGGGTGACCGGAATGAATTTGCTTGGCATCTACCACCGGCGGCCCTACATGGAGATGCGCGGCGTGTGCGACGCTCCCTACATCGAGAAGGGCGCGCACGCGCTGGCTTCGGCGGACGCGGCCTCGGAGGGCGGGATACTGGCGTGCGCGCAGGGCCGCATCCGCAACGCCGCGGCGCTTGCGCGGGAGCTCGGCGTCGAGCGCGACCGGCCGACGGCGGCGCAGCTGGCGCTCGCGGTGTACCGCAAGTGGGGCGAGGCGTATTTCGAGCACATCGAGGGCCCGGTTATGACGGCGGTGATCGACCGCGAGAAGGACATGCTGCTCCTCTCGCGCGACCGGATGGGCGAGCGCCCGCTGTTCTACGCGGCGGAGGGGGGCTCGATCGCGTTCGCGGATCACCCCGACCTCCTGATCGAGTCCGGCGCGGCGCGGCCCGTGATCGACGCGGAGGGGCTCAACGAGCTGTTCGCGCTGGGCCCGGCGCGCACGCCGGGAAAGACGCCCTACCGCGACGTCCATTCGCTCGAGCCGGGGTGCGCGCTGATCGCCCGGGGGGAGGCGCTGGAATTCAAGCCGTACTTTTCGCTGAAGCCCCTCGAGCACGGGGACGACATGGATAAGACCGTCCGCCATGTCCGCGAGATGCTCGAGCGCGCGGTCGACGACATCGTGCCGCTGAAGCCGGCCTCGATGCTCTCCGGGGGCATCGACTCCACGTCGCTGACGGCGCTGATGCGCAGGCGCATGCAGAGGGTGGACAGCTTCTCGGTCGACTACGAGGGCAACGCAGAGCACTTCCGCGGCACGTCGTTCCAGCCGGAGCGCGACGAGCCGTACATAGAGCTCGCGGTCTCCCGGATCGGCACGAACCATCGAAAGGTCGTGCTCGCGCAGGACGAGCTCGCGCGGTCGCTCGAGGCCGCCGTCGACGCGCGCGGCTTTCCGGGCATGGCGGACGTCGACGGGTCGCTCTTGCTGTTTGCGAGGCGGATCGCGCCGCACGCGCGCTTCATCGTGTCCGGCGAGTGCGGCGACGAGGTGTTCGGCGGATACCCGTGGTTCCGGGACGCGACGAGCCTCTCGGCCGACGCGTTCCCGTGGTCGGGCTCGATGGAGCTTCGAACCCGCATTTTGAAAAAGCGCGTGCGCGATAAGCTCCGGCCGAAGGCGTACGTCCGCCAGGCGGTCCTGAACGCGATCGACCGCGTCGAGCACGTCCCGCGCGAGCCGGCCGCGGACAAGTGCCTCAGGACGATGCAGCACATGTGCTTCGAGTTCTTCATGGCGAATATGCAGGAGCGCGCCCAGTCGATGTGCGCGCACGGCAACCTCGGCGTCTTGACGCCGTTCGCGGACGAGCGGCTCGTCCGGTATGTGTACAACGTGCCGTGGGAGATGAAGTTTTTGGGCGGAAGGGAAAAGGGGCTCCTGCGCGAGGCCGTGAAGGACATTTTGCCCGAGCCGCTCGTCTACCGGAAGAACAGCCCGTACCCGAGAACCTGCAGCCCCGCGTACGCGCAACGCGTCGCGGCCCTGACGCGCGAGATGCTCGCGGACCGGACGAACCCGATTCTGGTGTTTGTCGACCCGGACGCGCTCGAGGGGCTGTTCTCGGCGGACGTCCAGTGGTTCGCGCAGTTGATGGCCGGGCCGCAGGCGCTCGCGTACCTCTGGCAGGTGAATTTCTGGATGCGCTCGCGAAGGGTCGAGGTCAGCCTGTGAAAGGGGACTGTCCCCCGACCGCTATCCCCGGGCCCGGCAGCAGCACGGAGCGCAGATAGATGTGCTCGGCGAGCGTGCCGATCGCGCCGCCCTCGATCAGGAAGCGCACGCCGCGGATGCCCTCGAGGTTGCACAGC
>JAAYZL010000296.1 GCA_012514855.1 Clostridiales bacterium | reverse complement strand
TGCATCGCGCCGATCGGCCCCGCGCCGACGACGAGCGCCCAGTCGCCGGGCTTCACGAAGCACTTCGTGAACCCGTTGTACGCGCAGGACAGCGGCTCCGCGACCGCGGCCTCCTCGAACGAGACGCTTTCGCCGAGCGGGATCAGATTGCCGCGGAGGATCGCCTCGGCGGGGATCTTCACATATTCGGCCATCGCGCCGTCCATGTTGATGCCGAACGCGCGGTAGTCCAGGCACAGGTGCTGCCGTCCGGACACGCACATGTCGCAGATGCCGCAGCCGATGTTCGGCTGCATGCCGAGCCGCATGCCGATTTCGTACTTTGCCGGCACGCCTTGTCCGATCTCGACGGCGGTTCCGGCGAACTCGTGACCCAGCGTCAGCGGGTGCTCCGGATCGACGCCCGACTTCCCGCTCTGCCACATCCGGACGTCCGTCCCGCACACCGCGGCGGCGCGCACCTTCAATACGATCTCTCCGGGGCCCGCGGCCGGTTTTTCGACCTCGACGAGCCTGACGTCGCCCTTTCCAAACAAGCGTAGCGCAAGCATGTCCGCGCCCTCCTCCTACAACTTTACGATTTCGCCGGAGAGGATCGAGCGGTTGCCCGCCTCGACGACCTTCACCGCCTCGAGTCCGTCGCGCCCGGTCACCGGGGTGTCGGCGCCGTTCAATACGGCCGCGGCGAAGGCGATGTCCTCGCCCAGGTACGCGTCCTCGAACAGCGTCATCCAGCTCGACACGAACGGGCTGACGGTGCCGGTTCCCGGCGTCGTCAGCTTCGCGAAGTCGGCGTCCGTGCGGCCGACGCTGATCGCGCCGCGGGTTCCGATCAACTCGACGCGCGAATCGTAGCCGTACTGCACGTAGGCCGCGCCGTCGAGCGAGAAGCACACGCCGCTTTTGAGCCTGCCGTTGACGGACACGCTGTCGTAGTAGTCCGGATATGTTTCGCGCGCCTCGGGGTTGCGGTAATTGCCCGCGACCGCGTAGAGGTGCTCGACGTCGCTCCCGGCGAGCCAGCGGATGGCGTCGATGTCGTGGGAGTTGACCTCGGCCAGAATGCCGTTGGATTTTTTGAGGTCGTACATCCACGGCCGCGGCTTGCTCGGCGCGCGCGTGTGCGAGTGGATGAACACGAGGTCGCCGATCGCGCCTTCGTCGAGCAGCTTCTTCGCGCGCTTAAAGCTCTGGTCGTGGCGGCGCATGAAGCCGATCTGCAGCTTCACGCCGTTTCGCTCGCAGGCGGCGATCATGTCCTCGCACTCCTTGACGTTCATCGCCATCGGCTTTTCGCAGAACACGTGCTTTTTCGCGCCCGCGCAGTCGATCACGATTTCGCGGTGCAGGTCGGTCGGCGACACGACGATCACCGCGCCGACCGCGGGGTCTTTGAGCGCCTCGCGGTAGTCCGTGTACCACGCGCCGATCCCGAGCTCCGTCGCCGCGGCCTTTGCGGCTTCCTCCACCACGTCCGCGACCGCGACCATCTTCGCGCCCGGCACCTTGTTCGAAAAATTGCGCGCGTGTATCATGCCCGCGCGGCCGCAACCGATCAGGCACAGGCCCAGCGTCCCCATAACAAACACCCCCGTCGATGAACTCTGCACCGATTATACCACGGTTTGCGCGCGTTTTCAAGCGTTTGTTATCGTATATTTTCGTTTAGTTGCGCGATAATGACCTCGACGCCGAGCGCGCGCGCCGCCTCGACGAATTGGGCGTCGGCCTTCCGGTCGGTGATCAGCACGTCGACCGCGTCGAGCGGCGCGAACGTCGCGAACGCGTTCCGGCCGAGCTTCGAGTGGTCGCACAGCAGGAACCGCTTTTCCGCGCGCCGGATCAAGGTCGACTTGATGCTCGCGATGTCCATGTTCGGCGTCGACAGCCCGTCCTCGACCGACGCGCCGTTCGCCGCGAGGAACGCCTTGTCGACGCGCAGCCGCGACAGCGTGTCGATCGCGGTCTGCCCGGCGGTGCAGTGGAAGTGCCTGCGCACCGCGCCGCCGGCCATGATGATGTTGACCTCGGTGTTGCCCTCGAGCCACGCCGCAATTTGAAGGTCGTAGGTGACGACGGTCAGCCGCTCGACGCGGCCCAGCAGCTTCGCGAGCTGGAAGGTCGTCGTGCCGGAGTCGAGCGCGATCGCGTCGCCGGGGTGGATGTGTTGAAGCGCGGCCTCGGCGATCTTCGCCTTGTCCCCGGCGTTTCGGATCTCCTTCTGGAAGGTGTTCGGCTCGTAGGCGGCCTTTTCGGCGGTGATCGCGCCGCCGTGCGTGCGCTCGAGCAGCCCGGCCTTCTCCAGCGCCTGCAGGTCGTTGCGGATCGTCGCCGGGGAGACGTCGAAGCGCCCGCACAATTCCTGCACGGTCGCGATGCCGCTCCGGTTCACGTGCTCGAGGATGCCCTTCTTGCGCAACTGCGCGAACATCGCGTCGGTTTTTTTCGGCATGTTGCCTCCTATATCTCCCGGTAATAGCCGGTCAAATGCTCGATGGCCGTGAGGTAGTCCGCCGCGGGCTTTTGGTACATCCCGTGCCGCTTTTCGTCGGGCAGGAACTCGCGCCCCTTGCGGATCGAGTTCAAAATCGGCCTCTCGTAGCCGTCCAGCGCGCCCGCGCCGACGCCCGCGATCACCGCCGCGCCGATCAGCGCCGTCTCGCCCATCTCGTAGGTCGAGATTTTGACGCCGAGCACGTCCGCCTTGATCCGGTTGAACAGCTCGGACCTCGCGCCGCCGCCGACGGAGAGCATCTCGTCGAAGCGCTCCGCGGGGTAGAGCGCGCGCAACACCTTCAGATAATAGGCGTACTCGTAGGCGACGCTCTCCATGACCGCGCGGAACAGGTGCGCGCGCTGGTGCTTGAAGTCGAGCCCGACGAACGCGCCCTTGAGGTCGGGGTTGTTCGGGAGCACGCGGCCGGAAAAGTGCGGCACGAAGATCACGCCCTCGCTGCCCGGCGGAATCTCCTCCGCCTCGGCCTCGAGATCGGCGTAGCCGCGGCCCCCGGAGAACTGGTCGCGGAACCAGCGCAGGCACATGCCGCCGCCGCTCAGGTACGAGAGAGGCAGATAAAGCCCGTCGACGGGGCTCCGCATCAGCGTCAACGTGCGGAAGTCCGGGTCCGGCACGAACCGGTCGACGACGCTCAGCATCACCGACGCCGTGCCCGCGATGTCCAAGAGCATCCCCTCGGAGAACATGCCCGCGCCGAAGGTGCTCGCCGCGGTGTCTCCGCAGCCCGCCGCGACCGGTATGCCCGGAACGAGCCCGCTAAGGTTCGCGAACGCGGCCGTGGTCGTGCCGACGATTTCAAACGGCGAGACGATCCGCGGCATCTTCGAGGGCTCGATGTCAAAGGTCTCGAGAAGCTCCTTTGACCACGCCTTGTTCGCGCTGTCGGCGAGGCAGGAGAAGTGCAGATGCGTGTAGTCGAAGTACAGTTGATCTCCCGTAAGCCCGCACATGCGCCCGACGATGTAGGCGTGCGGAAGCACGAACTTGTCGACCTCGTCGTAGACGTCCGGGCGCTCGCCCTTCCACCAGAGGATCTTCGGGCCGTGCACGTAGGTCACCTGCCCGCCGGAGAGCTCGACGACGCGCCGGCCGGCGATGCGGTTCATCTCCTCGGCGTACTTTCCGCAGCGCATGTCGAGCCACGAATCGTAATACGTCGCCGCCGAGCCGTCCGCCCTCACGCCCATGATGCCCGCCATCTGCCCGTCCAGCCCGATCGCCGCGACATCGCGGGGCTCGACGCCCGCCTTTTCCACCAGCGCGCGGATCGCGACGCAGGCCGAGGCGTACATCTCGTCCGGCTCCTGCCACACGACGCCCGGCTCCGGCGAGATCAGCCGCGAGCCCTCGAACGCGGTCGCCAGCATCTCCATGTCGAGCGCAAACAGCGCGGCCTTCGTGCCCTGCGTGCCTATGTCGACGCCGATCAGATATTTGCCCATGAAATACCCCTCCCGAAGTTCGCGTTTTGTTGTTATACCGATGAGAAACAGAAATGCGCCCAAAGCGGCGAGAGATTTTTTCGTCCCGCAAGGAGCCGGAGCGAGGCGTAGCAGAGCTACGTTGAGCGGAGAGCGACACAGCGGGGCGGAAAAAGATCCGGCGCGACGACGCGTTTAAGTTTCGATTCGGTATTATTATACTGTCGTTTGTTAGCGTTGTCAATTGATTCGGCACGCGAAAAGGCGCCCGGAACGCGCGTTCCGGGCGCCTCTTGCTATGCGATTTGGGGCTCAGCGCTTGTCGCTGTGACAGGCCCCCGCGCTCGGGCAGCTTTCGCAGCCGCAGCCGCACGAACTTGCCCCTTTTTTTCGGTCGCGGATCATCTTCCAGACGATGGCGCCGATGACGACGGCCATCGCGGCGGCAACCAGAATTGTTGCGAGCATTGTCCTCATCCCCTTCCGTCGGTATGCGCCCGCAGTTGGTTAGTTGATTCTAACTTCATCCACAGCATACCACGCGCCTTTCGAAAAGTCAAGCCGAACCGCCGATTTTACAGGAATTTTGCCGTCGAAAAAAAAGGCGGCGCGCGCGAAATCGCACGCCGCCGCGGGGTTTCGGGGAATCAGCGCCACGGCTTCCATGCCATCTCCGCCATCGCCGCGGCCGTATACCGCTCCTTGCGCATGGCGGCCTCGCGCCTCTCCCGGATGTCGTAATATTCCGCGTGTCTCACGGCCGTCCACGCGCGCACGCGCTCGACAAACCGCCGAAAAATCGTCCTCATCAAAATCCCTCCTCCGGGAACAGTCGTTTCAAGCGCCGAGCCCTGTTCAAGCACCCGGTCGATCGTCAGATAAGCGCCGTTCTGGGCACTCATATTTGTCCCTCCTTCTGGGAAAAGTCCGGTTCGAGCAGTTGGTCGGTGGACACGCTGAGAATCCTGCACAGCGGCCACAGAGACGCGATGTCCGGGCAGGCGCGGTCGGTCTCCCACTTCGAAACCGCCTGCGGGGACACGCCGAGCCGGTCGGCGAGCTCCTTCTGCGAGAGCGCGCGGCGGACCCGAAAAATCCGGATTCTCATTCCAATGGAGCACAACATAGCAGCCATCATTCCTCTCAAAAAAGGGTCGAAAAAAGCGGCGGGGCCAACGCCCGCCGCTGATGATGGCCGAAGCTGAAAAGCGCTAACGGCTGTTCAAAGGCAGAGGCATGGCGCATGCGGAAGCGATCCCCGATGCGGACGCAGACAGGTATCCCGTCGCGAAGGCATAGAAATCCCCCTTGAGACACTGCGGGCCGTAGAAGCGGTTGAACATTGCGCCATCCTCCTTTCTTTTGGTTTGTCGGCATGTCAATTTCGTATATGACCCGCCGACCCGCAATCCGCGAGCGGATTGCCAAACGTCTTTTTGATGGTTTGCAATCCGTTTTCGGATCGCCTGATCCTTTATACCACGAAAATGCAGGAAAAGCAATCAACCATTGGTTGCTTTTCCAAAAAATAACCCGCCGCGCCCGTTAGAGCGCGGCGGTCGGGGGGTACGCGCTACGCGACCGGGGTGAACGTCGGCACGAAGCCGCGTTCGACGATCAGGTCGTACACCTTCTGCGTATAGACGACCTTCTCGAGCGCCTTGACGAAGTCGGCGCCCTCGTTCTCGGCCTTGACGGCGAACAGGTTCACGTAGGAGCGCCCGGCGAGGCTGTCGGGCGCCTCCGCGTAGACCGCGTCGGTGTTCGGGTTGAGCCCGGCGAGCGAGGCGTTGTTGCCGTTGATGACCGCGAACGCGACGTCGTCGCGCAGGCCGGGCGTCAATTCGGCGTTGACCTCGTAGATGTCGAGGTTCTTCGGGTTCAGGTCGCCCACGATGTCGTCCTTCGTGACGACGCTGTTGAGGTCGGTTCCCTCGGGAAGCAGGATCAGGCCGGCGTCCGCGAGCAGTATCAGCGCGCGGGTCAGGTTCGTCGGGTCGTTCGGAACCGCGATGCGGTCGCCCTTCTCGATCTCCCCGAGGCTCGCCCTCGTGCCGGGATAGAGGCCCAGCGGCTCGAAGTGCACCGGGATCACGCCCGCGAGCTTCTCCGCGTCGCCCACGGACGCGTTGTAGCTGTCCAGATACGGGATGTGCTGGAAGAAGTTCGCCAGCACGTCGCCGCCGGCGGTCGCGGGGTTCTCGGTGACGTAGTCGGTCACGATCGTGAGATCCAGCTCGTAGCCGAGCGCCGCGAGGTCGTCCTTGACCAGCTCGAGGATCTCGCCGTGCGGGCTGGGCGTCGCGATGACCGGCAGCGCCTCGGCCATGGCCGCGGCGGACAGGAGAAGCGCCAGGGCGA
>JAAYZL010000295.1 GCA_012514855.1 Clostridiales bacterium | reverse complement strand
GCTGCATGGCGCTGCCCGCGATCTGCGTGCAGGAGACGATCGCGGACGAGTTTGTGAAGCTCTTAAAGGAAAAGGCCCAGAAGATGGTCGTGGGCTGCGCGTACCACATTGGCACGAAGCTCGGGCCGCTGGTGACGGCGGAGCACAAGAAGTTCGTCTGCGACTGGATACAGAAGGGCGTCTACGAGGGCGCGGAGCTCGTGCTCGACGGCCGCGATACCGTCGTTCCGGGATATGAGGGCGGGTTCTTCGTCGGCCCGACGATCTTCGACCATGTGACGGGTGAAATGTCCGTCGGCGACCGCGAGATCTTCGGCCCGGTCACGGTCATCAAGCGCGTAAAGACGTTCGAGGAGGGCCTGGAGATCATGAACGCGAACCCGTTCGCGAACGGCTCGGTGATCTTCACGCAGAACGGCTACTACGCGCGCCAGTTTGAGCTGTTGTCGGACGGCGGCATGGTCGGCGTCAACGTCGGCATACCGGTTCCGTCGGCGTACTTCCCGTTCTCCGGCAACAAGGACTCGTTCTTCGGCGACCAGCACGTGCTGGGTCTGGACGGCGTGCGCTTCTACACGCGCGCGAAGACCGTCACGAAGCACTGGTACGACGAGCACTCCCGCAGGCGCGCAATCAGCACCTGGGAGGGAACCGTCGAGCGCATATGACGCCGGAGCCGGGAATCCTGCGCGTTTCGCAAAATTTAATGGAGGATGTGTTGCGCGCCGGCCGTTTTCAATGATACTATATAAAGATGGAATGCGTATGGAGCGGGGCGGAAATTGATGATTATGGGTAGGAAAGAAGAGAGAATGATCCGAAGCGAGGCGTCGAGCCGATCGTCGAACCGAATGCTGCAGATCATGGAGTGCCTCTCCGAGAACATTCTCCCGATGCGCCTGCAGGACATCGCGAACCAGCTCGAGATGTCCCAGTCGACGGTGTTGCGCTATATCAACGCGCTCATCGGCAGCGGCTATGCCTATCAGGAGGAGCGGACGCTGCGCTACAGCCTGACGCTGAAGATCGCGAAGCTCGGCTACCGCGTCGGCTCGTTCATGGGCGTGAAGAGCATCGCCTCGCCCTTTTTGACGGACATCACGAAGCGCATGAGCGTGTCGTGCTGCCTGGTCATCGAGGAGGACGGCAAGATCGTGTACCTGGACGTCGTCAACAACCCGCACCTGCTCCGGGGCATGCTGACGCGCATCGGGCGCGAGGCGCCGATGAGCTGCACCGGCTCCGGCAAGGTCTTCCTGTCCACCTATTCGGATTTCCGGTTCAGGAACTACGTGGCGGCCGGGCTGCAGCGCGTGACCGAGCATTCGATCGTCGAAGAGGCGGCGCTCCACGAGGAGATTCAGAAGGTCCGCGAGCAGGGCTTCGCGATCGACGACCAGGAGTGCGAGCTCGGCATCCGCTGCGTGTCGGTGCCGCTGTACGACTACAAAAACCAGGTCGCCGCGGCGCTGAGCATCTTCAGCGCGATCGACGAGCTCCCCAATTCCCGGATACGGGACGAGATTCTGCCCTGCCTCAACGAGACGTCCCAGATCATCTCGCTCAGGCTCGGCAGCGACGTCGTGCCCACATACGACGCGAAATATCTGGAGGGGGAATGAGCATGGCGAAAAAGGCCGGCATCGTGCACACGACCATCAACACGGTGTTCGCGATACGCGACGAGTTCGCGCGCCAATTTCCCGGGCATCAACTGGTCAACATCGTCGACGACAGCATGGTCGCCGAGGTCGTCGCGGACGGCGTCACGCCGCATCTGATCTACCGGCTGACGACCTATTACCGCCACTTAGAGAACCTCGGCTGCGCGGCGATCCTGAACCAGTGCACCTCCGCGGTTCCGGCGGCGGAGATCGCCGCGAAGTCGGTCGGCATCCCGGTGTTCCACATCGACCGGCCGATGGCGAGGGAGGCCGCGTCGCTCGGGAGGCGCATCGGCGTCGTCGCCACCGCCGTCTCGACGCTCGAGCCGTCCCGCCGGACCTTCGAGACGGCCGCGGCGGAAAGGGGCGAGCCCGGGGAGATCAAGGTCTATTTCTGCGAGGGCGCGCACGCGGCGCTGTTTCAGCGGCGCGATCAGGAATTGCACGACCAGATCGTGTACGACACCGCGAAGCGGGCCGCGCGGGAGTGCGACGTGCTGGCGCTCGCGCAGTGCAGCATGGCCTCGCTCGCGCCGCGCCTCTCGGGGCTCGGCGTCCCGGTGCTGACCAGCATCGAGAGCGGAATTCGGCAGCTGAAGGATGTGCTCGGGGAATAGGCCCGAACATAGTTGACGATATTGACCCCGCGCCGACGAAACGGCGCGGGGTCAATCGTCGGGGTCGGTTGAGATGTCAGCGCATCTCCCTTGCCGCCTCGGGCGCGCATCCCAGCACGACCGGGGTCGAGCGATATCCGACGCCCATGCGGTCGATGCCCATGTCGATGAGTTGAAGGAAGTGCTCGCGCGTGCGGATGCACCCGGAGCCCTTGACCCTGATCTTGCCCTCGCCCGCCTCCATCATGAGCGCCACGACCTCCGGGGTCGCGCCCACATTGTCGCCGCCGCCGAAGAACCCGGTCGAGGATTTGATGAAATCCGCGCCCGCGCGCACGGCGCACCGCGTGCCCTCCACGATCTGCTCCCGGCTCAGCGAATCCGTCTCGATGATGACCTTCACGGCGGTTCCGTATCTGTGACAGACCTCCGCGACGGCCTTGATGTCCTCCGTGACCGCGTCGTATTTCCCGCTGCGAAGCCATCCGTAATTCGCGACGATGTCCAGCTCATAGACGCCGTAGCTCCTGCAGTACTCCTCCGCCTGCAGAACCTTCGAGGCGGTCGTGGAGAGCCCGAACGGGAAATCGCAGACGACGCAGACCTTTGTTTCGGTGCCCCGGCACATCTCCGACGCGATCGGAAGCGACGCGGGGTTGATGCAGACGGTGGCGCAGCCGTAGTCGATGCCCTCCCGGATGTATTTCCGGATCTCCGCCTCGGTGAACTCGGGCTTCAGCACCGACTGATCGATGTATTTCGCCAGCTCCCTGACCGTCATCTCCGCGGCCTTTTTGTCCGGTTTCATCATCCCGCCCCCTTCGGATTATTGCTTACCAAGGAAAAATATTAATCCCTCCAAAGGGCCGAGGGATTTTCGATGCAGCACTAGGAGCCGGAGCGAGGCGTAGCAGCGCTACGTTGAGCGGAGAGCGACAAAGTGAGGTTTGATTGCCGAAGGCAATCAAAGTCGCTCTGCGACCGGTCCGTTCAAAACGAAGATTTGAACGGGCCGCCGTGCGCGAAAAGACCCGGCACGACGAGGAATTAATATTTTGGATTGGTATCAAGCGCTTCCTCCAGCGCCCGGTGCATGACCGCCTTGTCGGGCTTTCGGCCCGTCCACATCTCGATGTTCAGCGCCGCCTGGTTGACGAGCATGCCCGCGCCCGTCGCGCAGGGGACGCCGCGCCTTTGCATCTCGCGGATGAACGCCGTCATCGTGGGGTTGGGGATCACGTCCTGCACGAACATGTCGGGCGCGATGGAATCGAGGTCGATGTTCGGCATGTCCTCGACGTTCGGATACAGGCCCACCGAGGTCGCGTTGACGACGATGTCCGTCCCCGCGGGGATGCGGAACGGGCCGTCCCAGTCCACGTAGGAAATCTCCGCCTTCGTGTTCCTGCGGAGGATTTCGACCAGCGCATCGCCCAGACGCCTGTCCTCGGGCCGGTTGACGATGGTGATGCCGCCGACGAGCGCGAGGCCCATCTCCACGCAGATCGCGCGCGCCGCGCCGCCGGCTCCGAAGACCACGCAGTTTTTACCCTTGACGTCGACGCCGCTTTCCGCAAGCGACAGCATGAAGCCCTTGCCGTCGGTGTTGTCGCCGAAGAGCCGGCCGTCGTCGTTGACGATCATGTTGACCGCGCCGATCAATTTCGCGCTCTCGGAGACCTCGTCGAGATACCGCATGACCGCGATCTTGTGCGGAATCGTCAAGTTGATGCCGTGCATCTTGAACGCCTTCATGCCGCGAATGGCGTCCCCGAGCGCGTCCCTGTCGACGTCCAGCGTCAGGAAGCGCCACCGCTCGAGCCCCATCGCCCGGAACGCCGCGTCCTGAATGACCGCGCCGGGATTCTCCGCCACGGGCTGGCCGAACACGCCCACCAGATGATCCAGATAGTTCTGCTCCTTCATGGACCGAACACTCCTTTTGACGAAACCCTATGTGCGCTCGCGCTTGCGCATTCTGAAGAAGCAGTCGAAGCCGATGATCAGCACGATCAATATGCCCGTCAGGAGCTTCTGATAGAAGCCGTCGATGGCGAGCATGTTCATGCAGTTGTTCAGTAGCTGCATGACGAACAGCCCGATGAAGCTCTCCAGGA
Source organism: Clostridiales bacterium (assembly GCA_012514855.1). The sequence goes on along the minus strand of JAAYZL010000295.1, from coordinate 10,781 downwards.
TGCCGCCGACGCCGCCCGCGAACGACGTGCCGCCGACGACCACGCCGCAGTTGACCGTCATGCCGGTGGTGTCCCCGTAGACGGACGAGCCGCCGTTCATCTGGGACGCCAGCAGCACGCCCGCGAGCGCCGCCGTCGCGCCGCTGATGATGAAGGCCGTCCACTTGATCGCGACGACGCGTATGCCGGAGTTCTTCGCGACCTCGTAGTTGCCGCCGATCGCGTAGCAATTGCGGCCGAAGCTCGTGAAGCGCATGAGGCAGAAGAACACGATAAACAGCGCCGCCATGTAGACGATGAGGATCGGAATGTCGCCGCGGCCTATGGAGAACTTCATGTTGGAAATCTTCATGAACGCCACGACCTTGCTCGTGAGCGGATGCGCGTCCGTCAGCTGCTGCGCGACGCCCTTGAGGAGCATGCCCATGCCCAACGTGATGATGAACGGCTCGGTCTTCTGGTGGACGACCAAAAAGCCGTTGACGAAGCCGACGAGCGCGCCCGCGATGACCGCGGCGACGAACGCGATCCAGATCGGCTGGCCCCCGTTGATCAGGAGCACCGCGACGATGCCGCCTAAGCTCAGCGTGCCGCCCACGGACAGGTCGCAGCCGCCGCAGATGACGGCCACCGACACGCCGAAGGCCACGATCTCGAGGATGGCCGCGGATTTGAGCAGGTTCATCCAGTTGCCCCGCGTATAGAAATTCGTCTTGAAAAACAGCATCAGGACCATCATGCCCAGGATGGCGAGAACCGCCTTCTGTTTGGAAACGGCCTTCCAGACCCTTGAAACCACAGTATTCGTCATAATGCCGCCCCCTTACAGTTCCCTGCGGTTGTCAAGCCATATCGCGGTGACGAGCACGGCGCCGCGCATGACCGTCTGCATGTAGGTGGACAGGTTCAGCATGTTCATGCAGTTGCCCAGGAGCGTGATGAGCACCACGCCGAACATCGTGCGCAGCACGCTTCCCTTGCCGCCCTTGAGCGTCGTGCCGCCCACGACCACGCAGAGTATCGCGGTCGTCTCATAGCCGACGCCGCTGGTGGCGCTCGCGATGGTGGTTCTCGACATCAGCGAAATGGCGCCCATCGCGGACATGATGCCGCTGATGGTATATACGAGGCGCATGCTGTTTTTGACGTTGAAGCCGGACAGGAACGCGGCCTCGCGGTTGCCGCCCATGAGCGATATGCCGCGGCCCACGAGCGTCTTTGTGTGAAACAGGTGCATGAGGACCAGCAGCGCGAGGAACACGAGCAGCACGGTGGGGATCACGCCGAAGACGGTGCCCGAACCGAGCTCCGTAAAGATGCCGTAGGGCTTCAGGCTGCGCTCGATGCGCATCGTCTCCGCGTTCGTGAACAGAAGTCCCACCGCCATGTAGATCGAGCTCATGCCGTAGGTGATGAACAGCACCTCCGCCTGAATCTGCGCGCCGAAGGCCGTGAGTATGAAGCCGTTCAGATAGCCCAGCAGCGCGCCGGCGAGTATGCCTACGAGGATCGCGCCCACCTGCCCGAGCGGGTTGATCATGTACATGGTGATCACGCTGCACAGCGAGATGATGCCCACGACCGAAAGGTCGATGAACCCGCCGATGATGACGAAGGTCATGCCCAGGGCGACAAACGGCAGCGGCCAGAGCTGGCGCATGACGTTGGTCAGGTTCGCCGAGCTCAGGAACTTCGGCTGGACGATCGACGTCACGACGATCAGCGCGACGATGCCCACGAGCACCAGGTTCTGCTTGATGAAAGACGGAACGAGGGTGATCTTTCTCTGCGTCATTCTGCTCCCTCCCTTCTCAGCCGATGGCCCTGTCCATGATCGCTTCGGCCGAATCCACTTCCGGGATGAACTCGCCGGTGATGCGGCCCTCGCAGATGGTCAGCACGCGGTTGCTGATGTTGAGCACCTCCGGAAGCTCCGAGGAGATCATGATGATGGCGCCGCCCTCCCGGACGATCCTGTTCATCAGCACGTAGATCTCGTACTTCGCGCCGACGTCGATGCCGCGGGTCGGTTCGTCGAGAATCAGTATCTTCGGCTCCAGCTCCAGCCAGCGGCCGACGATGCACTTCTGCTGGTTGCCGCCGGAGAGATTCCCGACCTTGATCGACGCGTTCGGCGTCTTGATCGCGAGCGCCTTGATCTGCCGCTGCGCGATCTTCCTCTCGTTCGCGCCGTTGACGACGCCGTAGCGCGTGAGCTTTTCGAGCGCGGCCATCGTGATGTTCTTTTCGACCGAAAACGGCAGGATCAGTCCCTGGCGCCGGCGGTCCTCCGGCACGAGGCCGAAGCCCGCGCGCTTCGCCTGGCGCGGACTGCGGATTTTGACCGGCTTTCCGCCGAGCAGAATCTCATGGCCGTGCGCCTTGTCCGCGCCGTAGATCGCGCGCACGATTTCCGTGCGCCCCGCGCCGACCAGCCCCACGAGGCCGAGGATTTCGCCCCTGTGCAGCGTAAAGCTGATGTCTTTGAGCTTGTGTGTATTCAGATTCCGGACTTCCAGCAGCGGTTCGCCCACCGCGTGCGCCCGGGGAGGATATTCGTTTTCAATGCTGCGCCCGACCATCTTGGCGATCATCTCGGCGCGCGTGATCTCGTCCACCGGCTTCGTGTCGATCACATGGCCGTCGCGCATGACGGTGACGATGTCGCAGTATTCAAAGATTTCGTCCAGCTTGTGGCTGATATAGATGATCGAAATGCCCTTGTCGCGAAGCTGGTTGATGATGACCCCGAGGCGCTTGAGCTCCTCGCTGGTCAGGGAGCTCGAGGGCTCGTCCATGATGATCAGCTTCGAGTTGAAGGACAGCGCCTTCGTGATCTCCACCATCTGCATTTCCGAAGCGCTGAGGCTTCCGACGGTCGCGTATGTATCGATCGAAGAGCCGATGCTGTCGAGCAGCGCGCGCGCCCTCCTGTGCGTGCCGCGCATGCCGCCGACCTCGCTGAAGCGGCCCAGAAAGATGTTCTCGCCCACGGTCATGGAGTTCACGAGGTTGAACTCCTGGTAGATGATGCTCAAGCCGTTTTTCAGCGCGTCGAAGGGCGTCGTCTTTTCCACGACCTTGTCGTTGAAGATGACGGTGCCCTCGTCCTTGACGTAGACGCCGGACAGTATCTTCATCAGCGTCGATTTGCCCGCGCCGTTTTCGCCGACGATGCCGTACACGCCGCCGCGAGGCACCTCGATGGAGACATGATCCAGTGCGATGACGCCGCCGAAGCGCTTGCATACGCCCTTGACGACAAGGATGTTGCCGTTATTCTGCTTATCCAACTGAGCGCATCCCCCTTGCGAAAGCTATTGCATCATACCCGAACCGACTTGCCCCGAACGGATTCGGGGCAAGTCGGCTGCTGTCCTCAAAACGCGCGCTACGCGTCCTTCGGAGTTTTTACCATTCCGGATAGGGGAAGTTGTCGATCGTCTCGGCGTTCACGACGTCCAGCGCCGTCCAGATGACGTCCTCGGCTTCCTCGCCGTTCAGGATCTTCGTGATGTTGCCGAACGCGTCCTGCGTCATCTGCGAGAAGGACTGGCCGATGGAGAGCGCCTGGGTGCCCTCGCGGACCTGGTCGTAGCCGACCTTGCAGCCGTCGACGCCGATTACGTAGACACCTTCCATGCCGGCGGTCTTCAGCGCCTGGATGATGCCCGTCGCGCCGATGTCCCAATGGCAGTAGATGGCGTCGATCTCCTCGCCGTACTTGACGATGAAGTCCTCGGCGATCGCCTGCGCGTCGTCGCTGGCCCACGCGCTGCAGTCGCGGCTGTCGAGCAGGTTGATGTTGGTGCCCTCGATCGTGTCGACGAAGCCGTCGTGGCGCTTGATCTGCGCGTCGTGGCCGGACTGCCCGCCGATTTCAACGACGTTGCAGCCGTCCGGGAACGCGGCCATCAGCGTCTGGGCGGCAACCTCGCCCGCCATGTAGTCGTCGGTGCCGCACATGAAGTCGCGGAACTCCTTGAAGTCCGCCGGCAGCTCCGAGGAGTACATGCCGACGATGACGCCGGCCGCCTGCGCTTCCATCAGCGCGGGGATGATGGCGCTCGGGTCGGTGGGGTTGATGCAGATGGCCTTGTAGCCGTCCGCGATGCAGGTGCCGATCGCGGCGACGCCCTTCTGCGGGTCGTAGTCCTCCTGGAACACCTGTACGGTGAAGCCGTACTCGGGGGCGTACTTCTGGAACTGCGTCCAGGCGTAGGCCTGCGAGGCGTTCTCGAGGGACTGGGTGATGAAGGCGACCTTGATCTCATCCGCGTGGGCGAAGGTCAGCATGGATGCGGCCAGCATCAGGGTGAGCAGCAGGACTAAGATTTTCTTCATTGTAATGGGCCTCCTTGCATTATTTGACCGGCAGGGCCCCCCCGCCGATACTGACAGTACATGCGCCGGCGCCGGGGTTCAGCGCCCGGGCGCGATCTCCCGCACCAATTCCGCCGCGCCGATGATGCCGAAATCCCGCTTCAGCTCCGCGAAGCGGAAATCGACCGGCTTCGGGATGTGGTTGTATCGGTCAAACTCGGCGCGCATGGGGTCAAACAGCATGCCCCCGAAGTTGGTAAGCCCGCCGCCGAACACGAACAGATTCACGTTCAGGAGCTGGTAGATGTTGAACACGCACACCGCCAGATAGTGCGCCATCTGCCCGAGCACTTTGAGCGCCAGAGCGTCGCCCAATTCGCAGGCCCTGCGAAGCTCCACGCAGTCCAGCCGGTCGTCCAGGCACATCGCCGTGTCGCAGCCCTCCGCCATGCGGAAAATCTGCCTGGGAACAAAGCGCCCGGACGCCCAGGACATGAAGCAGCCCGCATTTTGGCAGCCGCACATGACGCCCTCGCCCGGCGTGATCAGCATGTGGCCGCTCTCGCCCGCCCAGCCGTAGCTGCCGCGGAAGAGCTCGCCGTTCAAAATCAGCCCGCTGCCGATGCCCGTGCTCACGGACATGTAGATCATGTGCCTGCTTCCGCGCCCCGCGCCGAAGCGGTGCTCCGCCAGGGCCGCGCAGTTCGAGTCGTTGTCGAGAACCACCGGCATGGAGAGCCGACCGCGCAGATACTCGCGCATCGCGAAGTCGCGGATGTTGACCATCGCGGAGGTCATGCACACGTAGCCCTCGTCGAAGAGTATGAAGGACGGCATGCACACGCCGACGCCCAGCATATCCTGCGGTCCGAGGCCGTTCCTCTCCATCAGGCGCCCGATCGCCTCGATCATCCGATCCGAAAAGGCGGGGCCGTCCGCATCGATCGCGGTCGGATGCTGCGAGCGGTCCACGAGGCGGTCGCTCCCATCGAACAGGCCGTAGGCGACCTTCGTGCCGCCGGCGTCGACCCCGATGCGGTATCTCCCCACAGGCGGCCCTCCCCTGCCGAGTTTGTTTTTCACATTGTACCAGCGATTTTAACAGTTGTCAATGCTATTTTCGAATGAAACTTGGATTTTTTGTTTAATAACATAAGGAACTTTTAAACGATTGTCAAAACCTTCAATTGCGGGTTCCGCCGCGCTACGCCTTCAGAATGTTCACGCCCGAGCGGATCAGCGAAGCCTCGGCGTCCTTCGGGATCTCGCCGTCCGTCACGACGGTGTGCACGCCGCCGGGGATGCCCATGGGAACGACGCTGCTCCGAAGGAATTTGTCGCTCTCCGTCACGACGATCACGTGCTTCGCCTGCTCCGCCATGTCGCGCACCGCCTGCACGCGAAGGTGGTCGTCCGCGATGAAGCCCAGCTTTTCCGTATAGCCGTCCGTGCCGACGAACAGCTTGTCCACGTAGAACTGCTTCGTACACGCGCGGAGGATCGGCCCGACGGTCACCTGCGCGCCGTTCTGAAAATCGCCGCCGAGCAGCACGACGCGCGCGTTTTCGGCGTGCCGGATGTAGTTGGCGATGAACGCGCTGTTCGTGACGATCGTCGCGCCCGTCTTTGTGCGGGCGATCTGCTCGGCGAGCAGCGTGCAGCAACTGCCGCTCTCGATCATCAGCGTCTCGCCGTCCTCGACCAGCGCCGCCGCCCGCAGCGCGATCTTCCGCTTTTCCTCGTAGTGAATCGCCAGGCGGTTGTTGATGTCGTCGCTGCCGCCGAAGATCGCGTAGCCATGCGCGCGCCGGACGATGCGCCGGGCCTCGAGCGCGTCGAGATCCTTGCGCACCGTCACCTGCGACACGCCGAGCTTCTCCGCCAGCACCGCGGTGTTCAGCCTGCCGTGCTTTGAGAGGAGGTCCAAGATCGTCGATTCGCGCTTGTTCATCGGGCACGCTTCCTCCAAATCCTATTCCGCAATACAATAATAACACCACCCGCTTGTTTTTGCAAGGGTTTCCTTTGCATGCGCAAGCGGTTTCCTTTTCATTGAAAGCCGCAGTCGAGCCCCTCGTCCAAAAACGCCTGCCGGTATTCGCCGAGCATCTCCGGGTGAAGCTGCGCGACCCCGTCCAGTTCGTAGGGGATTCCCAGCTGCCGGTACTTGTTCTCGCCCATCTGGTGGAACGGGAGCAGATGCACGGTCCCGACGCCGAGTTCCGCGAGCTTCGCCGCCATCGCCCGCGCCGCCTCGATCCCGCCGTTGAAGCCCGGTATGACGGGGATGCGCGCGACGACCTCCGCGCCGGATTCCAGGGCGAAGCGCAGGTTTTCCAGGATCACGTCGTTGTACGCGCCGGTTCCCTCGCGGTGCTTCTCCCGGTCGACGTGCTTGAAGTCGAACAGCAGCAGATCGGCGTGCGGCAGAAACGCCCGGAAGCGCGCAGGATCGGCAAAGCCCGGCGTCTCGACCGCGACGCGGATGCCCTCCGCGCGCGCGGCGTCGGCAAGCGCGGCGGCGAACTCCGCCTGTTCCAGCGGCTCCCCGCCGGAGAGCGTCACGCCGCCGCCGGACTGTTTATAAAACGCCGCGTCCTTGCGCACCTCCGCCATCACCTCTTCGACGGTGTATTCGCGCCCGCAAAAGGTCTCGTCCTCCATCGCGCCGGCGATCGCGGCGTTGCGGTTCTGCGACTCCGGGTTGGAGCACCATTTGCAGCGGAGCGGACAGCCCTTGAAGAACACCGTCGTCCGGATTCCCGGGCCGTCGTTGATGCTGAATTTTTGGATGTTGAACAGCCGTCCGGTCACTTCCATGCGCCGCCCCCCTCCTTGACGACACCAGTATAGCAGAATCCCTGCGGTTTACAACCCTCGTGCGAAAATTTAATTACGTTCGCAATTATATATTGACGCGAACGAAAGTTTCCGCTATAATGGATGTATGACCGGAAGGAGGGTGTTCCATGGACAGGGCTTCACACTTCGGCGAACTGACTCCCCGCATGAGGAGCTTCCGCGAGGTGCTTCTGGATATCAAGCCGCAGGTCTGCGCGGAGCGCGCAATTTTGACGACCGAGAGCTATCGCCTCCACGCCGACAAGCCGCTCGCGGTGAAGCGCGCGCTGATGCTCGAGAATATTCTCGAGAACATGACCGTCTACATAGAGCCCGAGAGCCTGCTCGCCGGCAACCACGCGTCCGCGAACCGCTCGGCGCCCGTGTTTCCCGAGTACGCGATGGACTGGGTCATCCGGGAGCTGGACGAATTCGACAAGAGAAACGGCGACGTGTTCTACATCACGGAGGAGACGAAGCGGAAGCTCCGGGACATCTACCCCTTCTGGGAGCGCAACACGCTGCTCGACAAGGGCCTCGCCGCCATGCCGGAACAGAGCCGCCTGTTCTACGACCTCGGCGTCATCAAGGCCGAGGGAAACCTGACCTCCGGCGACGCGCACATCGCCGTGGACTACGAGAGGGTGCTCCGCGAGGGGCTCGAGAGCTACGAAAAGCGCACGCGCGAGCACATGGAGGCGCTCGACCTCGCCAAATTCGAAAACCTGAAGAAGTATAATTTCTACGAGGGCATATTGATCGTGCTCCGGGCGATGCGAAATTTCGCCGGGCGCTACGCTCGGCTCGCCGGGGAAATGGCAAAAACCGCCGGGCCCGCGCGCGCAAAGGAGCTCCGGGAGATGGCGGACGTGCTCAAGAAGGTTCCCTACCACCCCGCCGAGACGTTCCGCGAGGCGGTGCAGTCCGTGTGGCTCGTGCACCTCGTGCTGCAGATCGAATCCAACGGCCATTCGCTCTCCTACGGCCGCATGGATCAGTATCTCTACCCCTATTACGTCCGGGACCTCGCCGCCGGGCGGATCACCGAGGATTCCGCCTGCGAGCTCCTGACGAACCTCTGGCTCAAGACGTTCACGGTCAACAAGGTGCGCTCCTGGACGCACACGCAGTTCAGCGCGGGCTCGCCGCTGTATCAAAACGTGACCGTCGCAGGCCAGACGCCGGACAAAAAGGACGCGGTCAACCCGCTGTCGTACCTGATCCTGCGCTCGGTCGCGCAGACGCACCTGCCGCAGCCGAACCTGACGGTGCGCTACCACGCGGGCCTGTCCGACGAGTTCATGAGCGAGGCCATCGAGGTCGTGAAGCTCGGCTTCGGCATGCCGGCGTTCAACAACGACGAGATCATCATCCCCTCGTTCATCGCGCGCGGCGTCAAAGAGGCGGACGCGTACAACTACAGCGCCATCGGCTGCGTCGAGACCGCCGTCCCCGGCAAGTGGGGATATCGCTGCACGGGCATGAGCTTTCTGAACTTCCCGAAGTCGCTGCTGATCGCGATGAACGACGGCGTCGACCCCAAGAGCGGAAAGCGGCTGATTGAGGGCGTCGGCCATTTCAGGGACATGACCTCCTACGCGGAGCTCAAGCGCGCGTGGGACGTCATCATCCGCGACTTCGCGCGCCACAGCGCGATCATCGAGAACGTGTGCGACATCGCGCTCGAGGAAAACGTGCCGGACATCCTCTGCTCGACGCTCTGCGAGGACTGCATCGGCCGCGGCCTGACGCTCAAGGAGGGCGGCGCGGTCTACGATTTCATCAGCGGGCTGCAGGTCGGCATCGCGAACCTCGCGGATTCGCTGGCCGCGATCAAGAAGCTCGTGTTCGAGGAAGGGCGCATCGCGACCGCCGAATTGTGGGACGCGCTTTCGAGCGACTTCGCGGGCGGGGAGGGCGAGCGCATCCGCCAGCTGCTGATCGAGGGCGCGCCCAAGTACGGAAACGACGACGACTCCGTCGATCAGCTCGTGGTCGACGCCTACGACACCTACATCGACGAGATCAAGAAATATCCGAACACCCGCTTTGGGCGCGGGCCGATCGGCGGCACGCGCTACGCCGGGACCTCGTCGATCTCGGCGAACGTCGGCCAGGGGCGCTCGACGCTCGCCACGCCGGACGGCCGGCACGCGGGCGAGCCGCTCGCGGAGGGCTGCTCCCCGAGCCACGGCATGGACCGCCGCGGCCCGACCGCCGTGTTCAAGAGCGTCTCGAAGCTCCCCACCCATGAGATCACCGGCGGCGTGCTGCTCAACCAGAAGCTCACGCCCGCGCTCTTGACCAGCGAGGGCAACAAGAAAAAGCTGATCGCGCTCTTGCGCACGTTCTTCAACATACTCCACGGCTACCACGTGCAGTACAACGTCGTCGACCGGGAGACGCTGCTCGACGCGCAGGCACACCCCGAAAAGCACCGCGACCTGATCGTGCGCGTCGCCGGCTACAGCGCGTTCTTCAACGTGCTCTCGCGCCAGACGCAGGACGACATCATCGCGCGCACGGAGCAGACGCTCTGAAAGGAGACAGCCCATGACCACGTTTGAAAGGATCGCCGCCATCCCGAAATTCGACGCCGTCGAGGCGCTCAGGGCGGCCATGCTCAAGGAGCCGCGCTATGCCAGCATCGAGCAGGCGCGCATCATCACCGGGGTCTACCGCGAGACCGAGGGCGAGAGCGCGTGCATCCGCCGCGCGAAGTCCTTGAAGGCGGCGCTCGAAAAAATCGAAATCCGGATCGAGCCGGACGAAAAGATCGTCGGCAACCGCACGGCGGGCGTGCGCGCGGGCGTGGTGTTCCCGGAGACCGGGGCCTCTTGGGTCGACCGCGAATTCGAGTCGCTTCCGACCCGGCCGCAGGACCGCTTCAACGTCCGCGAGGAGGACATGCTCGAGTTCCGTCGCGACATCCTGCCCTACTGGAAGGGGCGCTCGCTCGAGGACAGGGTGCGCGCCGCCGCGGGGCCCGAGATCGACGCCATCGCGATGGTCGTCAAGATCAACCAGAAGGACCACTCGCAGGGGCACATCTGCCCGGACACCGCGAAGTGGCTGCATTTGGGCCCCGCGGGCATTTTGCGGGACGCCGAGGCGCACCTCGCGAACGCCCCGGAAGGGCAGCGGGATTTTTACCGGAGCATCGCGCTCTCGATGGAGGGCGCGCGGAGCTTCATGCGCCGCTACGCGAAGCTGGCCGCGGAGATGCACCGCGATACCGGGAAGGAAAACCTCGCCGAGGTCGCGCGGATCTGCGAAAAGCTGGCCGACAGCCCGCCGGAGACCTATCACGAGGCGCTGCAGGCGACGTGGTTCCTGTTCGTGATATTGCAGATGGAGGGAAACGCGTCCTCGTTCTCGCCCGGCCGCATGGATCAGTACCTCTATCCGCATTTCCTCAAGAGCCGCGAGGACGGCATGGCGCTCGAGGAGGCGCTGGAGCTGACGGAGGGCCTTTGGCTGAAGTTCAACCAGATCGTCTACCTGCGCAACTCCAACAGCGCGCGCTACTTCGCGGGCTTCCCGATCGGCTTCAACGTGGCGATCGGCGGCCAGAAGGCGGACGGCTCGGACGCCTCGAACGAGCTGAGCTATCTGTT
>JAAYZL010000294.1 GCA_012514855.1 Clostridiales bacterium | reverse complement strand
TGACCGGCGCCGTGTCCGGGCGCGCCGGGCCGCCGAGCTTCGCGGTCGCCACGTCGTTCATCATGGCCGCGTGGTCGTAGCCCTCCTCCTGAATCGAGAAGGCGACGCGCTCCTGCGTGAAGTGGAAATAGTCCTCAAACGCGTTCCGGAGCGCGTTCGCGGCGTTCTCGAGCGGCTCCCACGTCACGCGCCCGGCCGGAACGAGCAAAAGCGCGATCAAGACCGCGATCGCCGACGGAACCAGCGCGCGCGCGAAGCCCCGCTCGTAGCGGTCGGCCTCGGACGTGTGCGCGAACGCCGCCGCCAAGGCGATCAGCGCCGGGGCCGCGGACAGCATGCTCGCGTCCTCGCCCGCGGCGCCCGCGCCGATCAGGGCGGTCAGGGCGATCAGCGCCGCGAAGAACACGCCGCCGCGGTTGCGGACGAGCCCGAAAAACAAAATGCCAAAAAATACGCTCAGGCACATCGCCGCCGCCGGGCCGTGGGATTGAAGCGCCGCCCAGTCGCCGGCCGACGCGAACTCCCGCGCCGCGAAGAACAGCTCCTTGACGCCGAACGCGCCGCCGAACACGGCCATGCCGAACAGCGAGAGCAGCGACGCCCCGCCCGCGATCGCGCCTATGGCGCCGAGCCCGCCGACCGCGAGCACCAGCGACACCAGCGCCGCCCACAGGTACGCGCCGATCCACGGCGCGTCCATCGAGAGCGCGCCGAGCAGCGTGTTCGCCACGCTCCCGGAGAGCAGCGTCGCGATCAGCGCCGTGCTCAACAGGCGAAGAATTTTCTGCACTCTCGTCATCGGTATCCTCTAAAGATCACTCCAGGGGTTCAGGAGCGACGCCTCCACACTCTCCATCTTCAGCCGCTCGACCATCTCGAGCGACTGGCTGTTCTGGCTGTCGGTCACCCACGCGAGCTTGACGCGCACGCCCGAGCGGGAGATCTTGAGCGCCATGTCCGCGACGCGCGTCGTCAGCCTCGGCGTCACGAGCACGCAGCCCCCGGTGCGCGTCGAGCGCCTGAGCATCTGCAGCTGCACCTGCTCGTAGGGGTAGGGGCTGTCGAATTTCACGCGCATCAGGGCGTCGGAAAACATCGAAACATCCCGCGGGAACTGGCCGTTGACCTCGCTCGGCCTCGCGGACAGAAGCGGCATGCGCACCGGATACCCGGCCTCGAGCTGCGCCTTCGCCTGCGACAGGCACGCCTCGCACACCGCGTCCTCCATCGACAGCGCCTGATCCGGCAGCGCCGCGATCTCGGACAAATCCGGCACGATCAGCGTGTCCGGGCGCGACGATTCCTCGTAGGTGCGCACCATGATCTCGCGCTTGCGCATCGTCAGCTTCCAGTGCACCTTCTTGATGACGTCGCCCTCCTGCCACTTGCGCACGTCCGACGGGGACGCCGCGTCCTCGGTCGCGCGGCTGCGGAGCTCCGGGCCGGAATCGCTGGCCTTCAGCTCCATCGCGGCGACGGGGTGCGTTTTCGGCGATACGTCGACGCGCAGGAGCTTCATGCCGCTCCTCTTCGACAGCGAGAACAGGCCGAACATGTCCCGCGCGCGCAGGCGCGAGATGCCGACCTCGTAGCTGCCGCGGTGCGGGCATCGCACCATGTAGCGGAAGGTCTTCGTCTTGAACGGCGGCGTCGACACGCTGATCTCCTGCTGCGCGGAGAACGCCGAGGGGACGTTCAACTGTATGCGGATCGACGACACCGGCAGGAGGGACGTGTGGCGCACGGTGAAGATCGTCATCAGCGCCTCGCCGCGCTCGACGCGGGGGCGCACGCCCTTCATCTCGATCTTCACGCTCAAGAGCGCCCAAAGAACCGACGCGAGCGACACGATGAGCAAAAGCAGCACCGTGAAAAACAGCAGGTAGTAGATCCGCCCGCCGGTCGAGAGCCCGGTCGCGATAAGCGCCGCCGCCGCGATCAGCGCGAGCGCGAGCCGCGAGGTCATCTCGCCTTGACCGGCACCTGCACGGAGCCGATCACGTTCGAAAGCACGCGCTCCGCGGTCATGTTGCGCATGCGCGCCTC
>JAAYZL010000293.1 GCA_012514855.1 Clostridiales bacterium | reverse complement strand
GCGCTTCCCTCGAAGCCGCTCGTTCCCAGGATCGCGACGTCGGCGTTGAGCTGCGAGAGCATCTCAGTCGCCCACGCGCCGGTCGCCGCGCGGCTCGAGAGCCGTATCGCGCCGCCGAGCATGCACACGGGCCGCTTCTTCTCCGCGAGCAACTGCGCGGCCTCGAGCGAGTTCGTGAAAAACGAGATGTCGGTGCGGGAGGAGAGCTGGCGCGCGACCTCGGCGACCGTCGAGCCGGAATCGAGCAGCACCGCCGCCCCGGCGGGCACCATCTGAGCGACCGCCTTCGCGATCCGCAATTTCTCCTTCGGGTTCCGCGTCGCCTTCTCGAAGAACGACTTCTCCATCGCCTGCGAGGTCGCGATCGCGCCGCCGTAGCTCTTTTCGGCGACGCCGCGGCCCTCGAGCCACAGCAAATCCTTGCGGATCGTCTCATTGCTGACGGCGTAGCGGCGCGCGAGCTCCGCCGCGGACACCTTTCCGTCGCGGATCAGCGTCCTGGCGATCTCGTCGCGCCGCTCCCGGGTCATCTTCTGCGCCATAGCCCCTCCAAACACAACCCTATGGCGCGATTTTACAACCGTTTGCAAGCAATGTCAAGTTGTTTTTTCAAGGCTACATCCTGCGCAGCGCGTCGATCGGGTTCAGCTTGCTCGCCTCGCGCGCGGGCGACCAGCCGAACAGTATCCCGACCGCCGCCGAGAAGCCGACGCCGAGCGCGATCGCCGCGCAGGAGAGCGAAAAGGCCGTGCCCATGACCGAGCACAATGCCGCCGACAGCAGGACGCCGAGCAGCGCGCCGGAAACGCCGCCGACGACCGACAGCAGGAACGACTCGATCAGGAACTGCGCCTGTATCTGCCCCGGCCGCGCGCCGACCGCCTTCTTGAGGCCGATCTCGACGGTGCGCTCGGTCACCGAGGTCAGCATCATGTTCATGATGCCGATGCCGCCGACGACGAGCGCGATCGACGCGATGCCGCCCAGCAGCGCCGACATCATCGAGAGCATCGAGTCCATCGTGTCCTCGATCGAGTCCATCGTCGTGATCTCGTAGGTGTCGTCCTCGTAGTTGTACAGCGCGTCGAGAAACGCCTCGATCGCGCTCTGCGCGGCCGCGGAATCGCCCTCGGTGTAAGCGGTCAAGCCGGTCACGAGCGCCTCGCCGTTCATCTTGAGCGCCGTCGTGTACGGGATCATGATGTCCGCGGAGCCGGAGAGCATGCTCGCGACCGTCCCGTCCGCGGACTCGGACAGTATGCCGATCACGGTGAAGTCCAGCCCGTCGATGTACAAGGTCTCGCCGACCGGGTCGATTCCGTAGAAGAACAGGTCGACCATGTCCGGATCGATCAGGCACACGCGGTTCCTGCCGTCGAGGTCGAGCGCGTTGACCGCCCTCCCGCGCGCGACGGCGCCGGGGGCGCTCTCGAAGTAAAAGTCGTTCTTGCCGGACACCGAGACGCCGGTTTCGAGCGTCCCGCCGCGCGCGACCTTTGACGAGAGCGAAACCGAGGGCGTCACGCCGAGCACGCCGTCGAGCCCGGTGATCTTCCGCATGTCGTCGGCGCTCAGACCGGCCTTGAGCTCCGTGCCGGTCGCCGAGACCGTCAGCGTGCCCGCGCCCATCGACGAGAACGAGTCCGAGATCGAGCCGGAGACGCTCGAAATCGTCGTGATCAGCGCGATGACCGCCGTGACGCCGATCAATATGCCCAATATCGTCAGAAACGAGCGCAGCCGGTTCTGGCGGATGTTCGAGACCGACATCCGGACGCCCTCGACGAGCATGAAAAACGCGCCGGCGATGCCGGAACCCATGCGCTTCACGGGGACGCCGCCTCCTCTCCCTCGGTCAGGTTTCCGTCGACGATGTGCACGACGCGCCGGGCGTACTTCGCGATGTTCAGGTCGTGCGTGATCATGACGATCGTCCGGCCCTCGGAACTCAACTGCTGAAACAGCTCCATGATCTGCCGCCCGGTCTTTTGATCCAATGAGCCGGTCGGCTCGTCGGCGAGCAGCAGCGTCGGGTTCGTGACGAGCGCCCTGGCGACCGCGACGCGCTGCTGCTGGCCGCCGGACAGTTGCGTCGGCCGGTGGCGCATGCGGTCGGAGAGCCCGACGAGCGCGAGCATCTCCCGCGCGCGCCGTTCGCGCTCCCGGGGCCTAACGCCCGCGTAGATCAGCGGCAGCTCGACGTTCTTCTGCGCGTCCAGCCGCGGCAGGAGCTGCGCGTTCTGGAACACGAAGCCGATTTCGCGGCCGCGGAGGCGCGCGAGCTCGATCTCGTCCATATCCTCGATGCGGTTGCCGTCGAGCGCGTACTCGCCCTCGGTCGGCTGGTCGAGGCAGCCGATGATGTTCATCAGCGTCGACTTGCCGCTCCCGGAGGGGCCGAGCACCGACAGGTACTCGCCCCGCTCGATGTCCAGATCGATGCCCCGGAG
>JAAYZL010000292.1 GCA_012514855.1 Clostridiales bacterium | reverse complement strand
TCGATCGGCGCGGGCGCGTTCGAGGGCTGCACGGCGCTGGTGAGCGTCGTCGTCCAGAGCGGCGCGGAGGCGATTGGCGCGGACGCGTTCAAGGGCTGCTCGAAGCTGCAGGCCGCGACGATCCCGATGGATTCCCTGACCTCCGTCGCCCCCGGCGCGTTCGCGGGCACGAATTCGGCGCTTCGGATCAACGGCATGCCCTACCGCTTCTCGCTCGCGGGCGGCGAGATTGCGATCGAGGCGTACCTCGGCTCCGAGGCGAACCTCAGCGTGCCGGGAACGCTGTTTGCGCACCCGGTTCGGGAAATCGGCGCGAAGGCGTTTGAAAACAGCGCGACGCTGACCGGCATCACGCTCGCCGCGGGCGTGCTCCGGATCGGCGCGTCGGCGTTCTCGAACTGCGACAAGCTCGAGAGCGCGGTGCTCCCGGCGGGGCTGACGGCGATCGGCGCGTCCGCGTTCTACGACTGCGACAAGCTGAAGGCCGTCGTCATTCCTGGAAGCGTGTCCGCGATCAGCGAGAGCGCGTTCTTCAGCTGCGCGCTGCTCGAGACGGTCATCATCGAGCCCGGCGTCGCGTCGATCGGCGCGACGGCGTTCAAGAACTGCGACAAGCTGAAGGCCCTGCGCGTTCCGGACAGCGTCAACCCGATCAACCCCGACGCGTTCGACGGCTGCGACTTCCGGCTGCTCGTCGTGACGCTCGACGGAAACACGGGCTTCCCGTACACGTATTTCTCGCTGAAGGGCGCGAACATCGAGTTCGACGAGGTCATCGACGAGTCGATGTTCTCGATCGGCGAGATTCTGACCGACAACACGGCGGTCATCACAGGCTACACCGGGGACGTGCTGCACCTCATCATCCCCGCCGAAATCGGCGGCTACCGCATCCGCGCGATCGACGGGGGCGTGTTCGCGGGCGAGACGCATATGCTGAAGCTCACCGTGCCCGGAACCGTGCGCGAGATCGGCCCGGGCGCGTTCGAGGGATGCCCGAGCCTTGAGGCCGTCACCATCCTGAGCGGCGCGACGACCGTCGGCGACGAGGCGTTCAAGGACTGCGGCGCGCTCGAAAAGGTCGCGCTGCCGCTGGACACTTTGACCTACATCGGAAAGACCGCGTTTTCGGGCTGCCCGGAGATCAAGTCGTTCGCCGGGGGCGCCGACTACGTGTTCGGCAGGGACGAGGGCGACGGCGGCATCGTGCTGACGGACTACATAGGCTCCGCCGCCGACGTGAAGATTCCGGCGGAAATCTCGGGCCTGAAGGTCATAGGCGTCGGCGAGGGCGCGTTCGTCGGCACGGGCATCACCGACGTCCAGCTCGGCGCGAACGTGGAATTCGTCGAGGAGGGCGCGTTCAAGGACGAGACGAAGCTGAAGAAGCTGGTTCTGAACGCAAAGCTCGAGGAGATCGGGGCGAACGCGTTCAAGGGCTGCGAGAAGATCGCGGAGGTCGTGCTTCCGGAGGCGCTCGAGAGCATCGGCGCGAGCGCGTTTGCCGGCACGGCGATCGCCTCGATCGAGATTCCGAAGAACGTGGAGTCCATCGGCGACGACGCGTTCGACGCGGCGAAGCTCAAGGGCATACTCGTCCACAACGACAACCAGCACTACATCGCCATCGCGAACGCGCTCTACACGAAGACCAGCCGCGAATTGATCCGCTATTTCGGCGAAGCGGCGGTTTTCGAGCTCCCGAGCGGCACGAAGGTCGTGCGCGCCGGGGCGTTCAAGGGCAACGAGGCCGTCCGGCAGGTCACATTGTGCGACACGTTGACGACAATCGGCGCGGAGGCGTTCGCGAACACGCGGCTCGACAAGATCTTCATCCCGGACAGCGTCACCTCGATCGCCGCCGACGCGTTCCTGAACGCCGACACGGCGAACCTGACCGCGACCGTCGAGAGCACGACCGGCGAGCCCTACCTGTTCTGCCTGGCGAACGACATCCTCACGACCGTTCAGCTGGTCGTCAAGCCCACGGGCGTTTCGATCGACGACCTCGTGCTCGGCGTCGACGAGGCCTTCACGCTCGCGCCAACCCTCGCGCCGACGGGCGCGGTCACGAGCCTCACCTACCGGATTTCGAACACCGCCGTCGCGACGGTCGACGCGCTGGGCGTCGTGCGCGCGAAGAAGGTCGGCGCCGCGATGCTGTACGTCGAGACCGACAACGGCAAGGAGGACGCGTGCGTCGTCGTGGTGCTGGCGAAGCCCGCGAAGGTCTACCTGAGCGCGTCGAAGCTGACGCTCGGCGTCGGCCAGACCCATATGCTCGACTGGGCGCTGTCCGCGGGCGCGGCCGGCACGGTAGTGCTGACCTCCGGCAACGCGCTCGCCGCGACGGTCGCCCCGGACGGCAGGATCACCGCCGTCGCCCCCGGCACCGCGACGATCACCGCGCGCACCTACAACGGAAAGACCGCGACCTGCACAGTGATCGTGCTCGCCGAGCCGGAGAAATTGACGCTGCCAGCCGCCGCGGGCACGCTCGGCATCGGCCAGCAATTCGTGCTGCTTGGGGCGCTCGACAACGGGCAGGGCAACGAGGGGCTGACGTTCAAGTCCGACAACCCCGCCGTCGCCTCGGTCGGATTGACGGACGGCGCGATTTCCGCGAAGCGCATCGGCTTCGCGACGATCACGGTCACCGCCTACAACGCGGCGCTCGCGGACCCCGACCTCATCAAGACGTTCGCCGTCGCGGTCGTGCCCGCGCCGACCACGGTGCGCTTCGCGGTCAGCTCGCTCTCGCTGGCGGTCGGCCAGACGTACCTTCTGCCGGGCATCGTGCCGATCGGCACGGCGGCGGGCATGGCGTACAAGTCGAGCAAGACGAGCGTCGCCACCGTCAGCGCGACCGGCCTGATCACCGCGAAGAAGTCCGGCACGGCCTACATCACCGTCAAGACGCACAACGAAAAGACCGCGACCTGCAAGGTGAAGGTCAAGAAGGCGCCCTCGTCGATCAAGCTGAACGCGTCGAGCGTGAAGCTGGGCCTCGGGAACACGTTCCAGTTGAGCTATAAACTGACCAGCGGAACCGCGGCGACGGTCAGCTTCACGACGAACAACGCGGCCGTCACGACCATTTCGTCGGCCGGCCTTATAACCTGCGCGGCGAGCTCCGGCACCGCCGTCATCACCGCCCGGACGCACAACGGCAAGACCGCGAAGTGCACCGTGTACGCCGTCGCCGCGCCCGCGTCCGTCCGGCTCGACGACTGGTTCCTCGACCTCGGCGTCGGGCAGACCTACCGGCTGGCCGGCGGGGTGTTCGACGGCGTCGGAAACGATGTGAAGTCGATCGCGACGCACTACAAGTTCTCCTCGAGCGATTCTTCCGTCGTCTCGGTCTCGTCGGGGGGCAAGCTGCTCGCCCGAAAGGCCGGCTCGGCGATCATCGAGCTCAGGACGTACAACGGGCTCTCGACCTCGTGCCTCGTCTCCGTCTCGAAGGCGCCCAGCCGCGTGACGCTGATGTACATGGGGAAGTCGGTCAACAACACCACCGGCTATATGCGCGTCGGGGAGACGCTGCAGCTGACGGCGCAGCTTCCCGCGGACGCGGGCGGGGGCTATACGTTCGCCAGCAGCAACAGCCGCATCGTCAGCATCGACAAGTTTACCGGCCAGGTGACCGCGCATAGAAGGGGCACGGCGACCGTCGGCGTCAAGACCTACAACGGAAAGATCGCGAAGTGCAAGATTCGGGTATTGTAACCCCAAAAGCAATGGCGGGAGCCCCAAACGG
>JAAYZL010000035.1 GCA_012514855.1 Clostridiales bacterium | reverse complement strand
TCGGAGTCCTGTTTCTACAAAAAACGCCCCGGTCCTGGCGGCGGCGGCGCCGTGACCGTGGCGATCCCGAACAGCGGCGGGGAGATCGAGGACTACTTCTACATCGAGGACGCGGCGGGGCTGATCTCCGAGGCGCAGATGGGCACGCTCGAGTTTCACATCTGGGGCAGCCGCGTCGAAAAGCTCGAACAGCCGGACATGATGGTGTTCGACCTCGACCCGGACGAGGGGATGGACCTCGAAACCGTGCGGGTTGGCGTGCGCGACCTGAAGGGTATCCTCGACGAGCTCTCGCTGATTTCGTATCTCAAGACGAGCGGCGGCAAGGGCTACCACGTCGCCGTACCGCTCGAGCCCGCCGCCTCCTGGGACGCGTTTCACGGCTTCGCGAAGCGCGTCGCCGAGGTGATGGAGGAGAAGTGGCCCGACCGCTACACGAGCAACGTCCGCAAGGTCAACCGCAGGAACAGGATTTTCATCGACTGGATTCGCAACGGCCGGGGCGCCACGAGCGTCGCGCCGTACTCGATCCGGGCGCGAAAGGGCGCGAAGGTGTCGATGCCCATCCGCTGGGACGAGCTCGATACCGTCGCGCCCGACGGGATCGCGATGGCCGACGCGCTCAAGAGAATGGAAGAAGCCGACCCGTGGAGCGGCTTCTTTCAAACGCGCCAACGCTTAAAGTAAATTTCAGAGAAGGTGGTCTTGGAGCCCGTACGTCCAGCTCCCGAACGGCTTCGCGATCGACTCGCTGACGTAGCACACGCCCTTCCCCAGCCGCATGATCGACGCGGGGCACTCCATCGAGATCGGGCCGTAGAGCTCGAGCCGCGAGATCATCCGCTGCCACGAGTCGCCGCCGGGGTTGCAGAAGCTGTGCATCTCGAAGCGCTCGCGGGCGTTGACGATGTCGCGGGGGCCGATCGTGATCGCGCGCGGCGGCACCGCCCACACGTCGCCCGACGCGCCCATCGCGCCGAACAGCGCGTTTTCGCAGATCGTCAGCGGCGTCTCGGTCGTCAGCCGCGAGCCGAGCTTTACGAACTCCTCGAGCGAGTCCGCCGCGAACTCGGGCGCGCCGGGGTCGATGAACGCCGTGTGGCCCGGCCAGCCGGTCGCCGAATAGACGACGTCCGCGCCGCCGCCGCCGACCTCCTCGATGATCGAGGAATAGACGTCCGTCCCGCTGTTCTCGTTCGTGAACACGTGCCAATGCTCGACGTCCGGGCGCAGGTCCGCGCGGATTTTTCCGTAGAAGTGGCGGCGGAACGAGTAGCCGAGCCCCGCGCCGTATGTGAGCGGCGCGACGTTTCCGTCCTCGTCGGCCCACTCGTCCATCGCGAACGCGTGGACGTTGCGGCAGGAGACGCCGTATCGGTTCAGCATCTCCGCGATCGCCTGGTACGCCGCCGGCCACTGGTTCGGGAAGATCATCGTGAGCGGCGTGTCGTTGACGTCGCTCAGATAGATGCGGTGGAACACGTCCTGCACCATCAACAACGTCGGCTCGTGGACGACGCGCACGCTGTAGCCGTTTTCGTTGGTGTACTCCATCTCGTCGCGGCGGATATTGCGCGCGCGCTCGAGCACCTCGGGGGCGTACTTCGGGAGCCACGGGGCCGGTTGGAAGCGGAATTCGGGTGTCATGTATGTTTCCTCCATTCTGTTTTATCGGCCGGGGGTGCTACCCCTGCCGGGGGTGCTACCCCTGCCGGCGGCGGTTGGCCTCGTCGATGGCCACGGAAATCACCATGATGCTGCCGATCAGCACGTTCTGCAAGTTCGTGTCGACGCCGAACAGCGTCAGCGCGTTTGAGATCAGCGCCATCAGCAGGATGCCCAGGAAGGTGCCCAGGATCGAGCCCTCGCCGCCGTTCAGCGACACGCCGCCGATCAACAGCGCCGAGATCACGCGGAACTCGACGCCCTGCCCGAGCGACGCCGGCGCGGAGCCGTAGCGCGAGATCGACAGCACGCCCGCGAACGCCGCGAAGAAGCCGATCAGCATGTAGAGCGCATAGACGAACTTTTTGACGTTTATGCCGGAGAGGCGCGCCGAGTCGCGGTTGGAGCCTATGAAGTAGGCCTGGTGGAAGAACGAGATGTACTTCAGGAGGAACGCCGCGACGAGCGTGATCACCAGCATGCACACGATCAGCGTCGAGACGCCGAACACGTTCCAGTCCTGCACGATCGCCTTGAACGCGATCGGGAAGTTCGACAGCGTCGACGAGTTGATGGCCATCAGCCCGACGCCCTTGAACGCCATCCACGTGCCCATCGTGGCGATCATCGGGAGCACCTTGAGCCGAACGACGATAAAGCCGTTCAAGAGGCCGATGGCGACGCCCGTCGCGAGGCCGCCCAGTATGCACAGCGGTATCGGCAGCTTCGCGTTGAGCATGATGCCGCAGATGAACGCCGAGCAGCCCATGTTCGAGCCGACCGAGAAGTCGGTGTTGCCGGCGATCAGCGAGATCGTCAGAAACGCGCCGATGATCATGTCGGTGGCCATGTAGTTGCCGACGATGCGGAAGTTCGCGGTGGTCAGAAACTGGCGGGAGTTCAGCCCCATGAACACGGCCAGCAGCGCGACCAGCAGCAGTATCACGATCTCGCGCACCTCGAATATGCGCCGGATCACGTGCCGCACGCCGCTCTCCCGGGGATTGGTCGCGGTTTTTTCAGCCATATCGTTTCCTCCTCAATCGGCCGCGAGGCCGCTGGTCAGCGCCATGATGCGCTCCTCGGTGACGCGCCGGAGCGGAAGCTCTCCGGAGACGCGGCCCTCGTACAGCGCGATGACGCGGTCGGCGGCGCCCATCAGCTCCGGCATCTCGGAGGAGATCATCACGACGCCCATCCCCTGCCGCGCGAAGTCGCGAATCAGCGCGTGGATCGATTCCTTCGTGCCCACGTCGATGCCGCGCGTCGGCTCGTCGATCAAAAGGATCCGCGGGTGGCGGCTGACCCACATCGACATCAGCACCTTCTGCTGGTTGCCGCCGGATAGCTGCAACACCTTCTTTTCGATGCCCGGCGTCTTGACGCGGAATTTCTCGCGGTACTCCTGCGCGCTCTGCGCCGCCGCGCGAAACTGCATGAAGCCGCGGCGCGTGAAGCGGTCGACGTTCGCCGCGAGCATGTTGTCGCGGATCGACATCCGGACGAACAGCCCCTTGCTCTTGCGGTCCTTTGTGATGTAGGCCATGCCCAGCGCCTTCGCCGCGCCCGGCGAGCGGACGGAGACCGGCGCGCCGTCTATGTAGATCGCGCCCGCGGTCGGCGGATGAACGCCGAAGATGCACTCGAGAAGCTCGGTGCGCCCGGCGCCCTCGAGGCCGGCAAGGCCCAGCACCTCGCCGCGGTTGAGCGAAAACGATATGTCCTTGAGCGCATTCTTGTAGCACAGGCCCTCGACGCGCAACAGCTCGCCCCCGATCGGGCTCGTGCCGGCCCCGTAGTCGTATACGACGTCGCGCCCGACCATGTGGCGCACGAGCTCGTCCCTGCAGGTCTCCCGGACGGCGAGCGTCACGACGTATTTTCCGTCGCGCATGACCGTCGCCCGGTCGCAGATGCGGAAGACCTCCTCCAGCCGGTGCGAGATATAGATGATGGAGACACCCTGCGCGTTGAGCGTCCGCATGATCTGCATCAGGACTTCGGTTTCCTTTTCGGTCAGCGCCGAGGTCGGCTCGTCCAGGATCAGTATCTTGGCGTTCTTCTTGACGCTTCGCAGGATTTCGACGATCTGCTGCCGGCCGATGCTGAGCCTGCGCATCGGGCAGCGCTCGTTGACGTCCGAAAAGCCGTATTGGTCGAGGAGCGAGCGCACCTCGCGGTACATGCGCCGGTAGTCTATGCCGCCCCAGCGCGTGCGGGGCGGGTGGTTGATGAACACGTTTTCGCCGACCGTCGACGTCGGGAAGACGGCCAGCTCCTGATGCACGATGCTGATGCCGTGCCGTTCGGCCTCCATCGCGTCCTTCAGGCGCACCCGCTCGCCCTCGAGCAGTATCTCGCCGGCGTCCGGCTGGTAGTTGCCGGCGAGCACCTTCATCAAGGTCGACTTGCCCGCGCCGTTCTCGCCGAGCAGCGCGTGTATCTCGCCGCGCCGAAGGTCAAAGTGCATTTCGTCCAGCGCCTTGACGCCGGGGAATTCCTTGTCGATGCCCCTCAATTTGAGCACGCAGTCCTCCAAACGGCAGACCTCCCTTCTTGCGGAATTCCGGGCATTCCCATCGAACATGGGAACGCCCGGACGGGGAGAGCCGCCTGTCAGCGCGTGGCGTAGGAGAAGCCCACGAAGTTCCCGACGTTCTCGGCGTTGATGATCAGGGCGCCCGTGTCGATGAACGACGGCGCGATCACGAGGCCCGCCACGGCGTCGTCGGCGGAGAAGGCGTTCTTCGCGCCGTGGTTGTAGTCGTAGCACAGCTTGACGCCGTAGTAGACCTCGGTATACTGCTTGCCGGCGACGGTTGAGTAGATGTCGCCGCTCTCGACGTACTCGAGCGTCGCGGCGTCGCGGTCGATCGAGATGACCTTGACCTGTTCGGAAAGGCCGGCCTCCTTGATGGCCGTGACCGCGCCGATGGCGGAGGTGGACTGGCCGCCGATGACGACGGTGACGCCCTCGTTGGCCAGCAGCGCCGCGCCGATCTTCGTCGCGGCGACGGCGGCGTCGGAGGTGTCGTCGACCTCGGCCACGATCTTCATCTCGGGCCATTTCTCGGCTTCGGCGCGGATGCCGGCCATCACGTCCGCCACGGCGTTCGAGCCGGCGGACAGCGCGTTTGAGACGATGACGCCGCCCTTGCCGCCGGCGGCCTCGGCCGCCTGCTGCATCATAATGCCGCCGTACTGCACGTAGTCGGTGCCCAGGAAGCACAGCCGCGCGGAGCCGGGAACGCCGTCGACCGTCTGGTAGCAGACCGGGATGCCCTGCTCCTTCGCCTGCTTGACATACGGCTCGTAGGCGTCGGCGAAGTTCGCCTGCATGACGATGCCGCCGCAGTTCGGGTCGTTGAGCGCCGTCGCGATGATCGCGCACATCGCGTCGACGTCGACGCCGTCGTCGCCGACGAACTTCGGCGTCACGCCGAGCTCCTTGCAGGCGTCCTCGAGGCCGGCGCGGTGCGCGAGCCAGTATTCGAGGTTCGCCAGCGGGCAGATGTAGTAGTAGGTCTCGGGGCTGACGGCCTCCTCCGCGAACGCCGACATGCCGGTCAGGGCAAGGAACAGGGCCAGACAGAGTGCGAGTGCTTTCTTCATGGATACATTCTCCTTCGCTGCATATTTTCACACGTCGCCGTGCGATTGCTCTCATTCGCCGCCGTCGCAGCCGCTCCAGCGCAGAAGAAACAGCGCGAGCGCCTTGGCGTGGTTGACCAGCGCATGTTCCTCGACGTATTCGTCGGGCTGGTGCGCGCCGCCGGGCAGGCTGAAGTCGCGGAAGATGCCGTAGGTCACGCTCAAAGGCGAGCCGTGCTTATAGTAGAGGAAGTAGTCGGTCAGGCACGCGCCGGCGGGGACGACCGGATGCCCCTCGACCTCGGACGCGCACTCGAGCAGCAGCCGTATCGACGGGTCGCTTTCGTCGGCGCGCACGTAGTCGAAATAGCGGCTGGTCGGCGCGAACGCCGCGAGGTCGAGGTTCATCCGGTCCAGTTCCGCGCGCAGGCCCTCCTCCACGGCCTTCAATTCCGCCTCGATCGCGCGGCGCTCGGACACCGTGTAGAACACGAAGTCCAACCGGCCGCTCGACAGGCCGACGCCCCGGTCGCCGCAGCGGAAGGCGTGTATGCGCGTGATGGTGTTGTTCTTGCAGAATTCCCCGTATAGCGGGTGCGCGCAGACCTCCGCGTCGCGCCGGCGGCCGAATTCCTGCACGCGCCGCTTCGCGACCCACAGCCCCTCGAGCACCGGAACCGCCGTGTCCTGCACGGAGCGCGCGGCGACCTCTATGCGGAACGCCTGCCCGCCGGCGCCGCAGGTCCAGATCTCGCGGCCGCCGTTGCCGCCGTCGAGGTTGATGTACATGTCGCAGGGGTACTTGACGCAGGAGGCGATGCTGCCGTTGCCGCCGCCGTACTCCTCGTCGCAGTAGGCGGAGAGCACCACGTTCTGCCGAAGCCGGATGCCCAGCTTTCGGAGCGCGCGCACGAGAAACGCGCCTACGGCGACGCCGCACTTGTTGTCGCCCGCGCCGCGGCCGTAGATGCGGCCGTCCTTCCGCTCGCCGAGCGGGTTGACCGTCCACTCCGATTCGTCGCCGACGGGCATGGTGTCCGTGTGCGCGGCCAGCATGATGCCGCGCGCGCCGTCGCTGCCGCGCAGGACGCCGCCGACGTTCGGGCGGTGGTCCGTGCCGCGGCCGGGCAGGTAGTCCGGGACGCCGCGTATGCAGTCGTCCGGGTAGTAGAGCTCCGTCTCGAGTCCGAGCTCCTCGTACATGTCGCGCACGAGTTCGGCGCAGGCCATCTCGTTGCCGTCGGATATGAAATTCTCCGAGCGCGCGGCGAGCAGGCGCAGCAGATCGCCGAACAACTCGTCACTGTGATCGTCTATGTAGGCGAGCGCGCGTCGCTCCCGCTCGTTCAAACCCATGGTGCAGGCCCCCGTTCGCAATAGGATAGTAATATCATCATACTATTTTGGGCAAAAAGGCAAACTCTTCTCGCCCGGGCCGTGTCGTTCATCGGTCGACCGTCGCTGTGTCGGATTTTGTCGGATTTTGCCGGTCTTCCGTGCCTGTGAATGGGATTTCAGCGGAGAATCTCCTCCGACTTCAACGTGTGCGCGATCATCGCGCGCTCGGCCTGGTCGGCGTCTCCGTCGCGGATCGCCTCGAAGATGCGCAGATGCTCGTCGTACCAGTCGCTCAATACCGCGTAGGCCTTGCCCAGGCGCTGGACACAGGCGGCGCTGATCGTCTCGAGGTTGACGACCGCGGCCTTCAGGATTTCGTTTCTGGAGGCCGCCGCCACGTGTATGTGGAACCGCGCGTCGACGCCGTTCAAGACGACGTAGCCCTCCTTGTCCATCATGCCCTGCAGGTCGCGCATCCTGTCCAGCAGCTCCGAAAGGGTCTCCAGATCCTCCGGCGTGCGGTTCAGCGCGGCCAGGCGGCTCGTGCCGGCCTCGATGTAGAGGCGCGCGTCGTAGATGGTGGCGATGTCGAAGTCGCCGAAGTCGATCAGGTTGAACATGGGCTTCATGAAGGAGCCGAGGTTGACGCCCTTGACGAAGGTGCCGCGCCCCTGCTCGATGGAGATCACGTCCATCATCTGGAGCTTTTTCAGGCTCTCCCGCACCGTCACGCGGCTGACGTCGTAGCTCCTGCAGAGCTCGGCCTCCGCCGGCAGCCGGTCGCCCGCCGC
>JAAYZL010000291.1 GCA_012514855.1 Clostridiales bacterium | reverse complement strand
CGACCGACCAGTCCGGGTGCGCCGCGGCCATGTCCCTGAGCATCTGCTCGCACATGAACTTCGTCCAGCCGTAGGGGTTGATGGAGCCCAGCGGGGAATCCTCGTGGACCGGCATTTCGACGTCGGAGCGGTAGACCGTCGCGGACGAGGAGAACACGAGTTTCCGGACGCCGTGCCTCTCCATCGCCGAGAGCAGCGACATCATGCCGTCCAGGTTGTTCCGGTAATAGGCGAGCGGCCGCTCGCACGACTCCCCGACGGCCTTCAACCCCGCGAAGTGTATCGCGCAGTCGATCGCGTTTTCCGAAAACACGGTCGAGAGCGCCTCCTCGTCGCACACGTCGACCTCGTAGAACGGAAACGTCTTTCCGGTGATCTCGCGGACGCGCCGGAGCCCCTCCGGGTGGCTGTTTTTGAAATCGTCGACGACGACCGCGCCGTGCCCGCGGTTCAACAGTTCCACGAGGGTGTGCGTGCCGATGTACCCGGCGCCGCCGGTCACAAGGATGTTCATTGGGCCGCCTCCTCTTCAGTTCCAAAGGCGCGCCGGGTACTCGCCCGCGCGCTTTTTCTCCGCGATCGCCTCGCGCACCGCCGCCATGTCCCCGGGGTAGGTGATGCCGAACCACTTCTCCGCCGTTGGGAGCACGCGCACGCGCCCCCTCCCCTCGGCGATCACGGCGTTCGGGATGCCGGGCAGGTAGTATTCGCACCTGAGCGGGTCCTTTATAAGCCGCTCCGCGAGAAACGCCTTGAAGCGCGCCTCGCCCTCCGTGAGGATCGACGGCTTGAACCCCCAGAGGTTCATCGACACGACCGTGTCCGCGGGCAAAAACGTGTATGTATGCCCGTCGTCCTCGGTGAACGCCGCGCCGCCCTCGCGAGGCTCGATGCGCACCCGCTCGATGATCTCGCTCAAGTACCCGTCCGCTCCGACCTTGCAGCAGCCGCGCGACACGTAGCCGTTCTCGGTCAGCGTATTTTCGAGCCGGTAGCCGACCATCGCGTGCTCGCGCGCGTCCCCCGGCTGGACGAGGAAGTCGTAGATCGCCTGAAAGGCGCCGCGGCCGTAGAAGTCGTCGGCGTTGATCGCGGCGAACGGGCCGTCGATGAGGTCCTTCGCGCAGAGCACCGCGTGCCCCGTCCCCCACGGCTTTTCGCGGCCCTCGGGCAGCCGGAATCCCTCGGGAAGCATGTCGAGCACCTGGTAGGCGTACCCGATCTTTACAAACGGCGCGAGCCGGTCGCCGATGGCCTCTCGAAAATCCCGCTCCAATTCCGGCTTGATGATGCAGACGATGCTCTCGAATCCCGCGCGCACCGCGTCGTAGATGGAGAAATCGATGATGATGTGCCCCTCGTCGTCCACGGGAGAAATCTGCTTGAGTCCGCCATAGCGGCTCCCCAACCCCGCCGCCATGATGACCAGCTTCGGTTTTGCCATGAAACGCGTCTCCTTTTTCGGGCCCCGGAGGAACCCGCAAACTCCCCTGATTATACAACATGTTTGTCGGCGTGTCCATACCGAATAGGACCCGCCGAAGCGCAATCCGTTCCGGATTGCCAAACCCCCTTATACCTTACGCTCGGCGAGTGCCGGAATGCGCGTGCACATTTAACAGTTCGATTGACATTTCCCGCCAAAAAGCGTAGAATTAGGGGACATCGGAACCGGAGGGGCACATGGACGACGCGATCGCGGTGATCGGCTCCGCAAACATCGACATCGGCGGCTACCCGTCGGGGGCGCTCGTGGACGGCGACTCGAATCCGGGCCGCGTCAGGCTCTCGCTCGGCGGCGTCGGCTGCAACATCGCGCGGAACCTCGCGCTGTTGGGGGCGAACGTTCGCTTTCTGACGGCGCTCGGCGGGGATTCGTTCGCCGCGGATGTCGAGCGCGCGCTTTCCGGCCTCGGCATCGACCTTTCGCTTGCGCTTCGGGTTCCTTCGGAGAACACCTCGACCTACCTGTTCATCGTCGACGGGCGCGGCGACATGCGCGCGGCGGTCAACGACATGGGCATCTACCGCCACCAGACGCGCGCGTATTTCGAAAGCGTTCTTCCGGCGTTGAACGCTTGCCGCGCGGTGTTTCTGGACGCGAACCTCTCGGAGGATGCGATCGGCTTTCTCGCGGAAAGCGTGCGCGCGCCGATCTTCGCGGACGCGGTCTCCGCGGCGAAGGCGATCAAGCTCCGCCGCGCGCTCGGGTTGCTCCACACTTTAAAGCCGAACCGCATGGAGGCGGAGCTCCTCTCCGGCGTCCGGATCACGGACATCCGCAGCGCGGGCGAGGCCGCCCGGAAGCTGCTCGACGCCGGGCTCAAGCGCGTGTTCATCACGCTCGGCGCGGACGGCGCGTACTGCGCGGACGAGTGCGAAGCCTTTTATGCCCCGGCCCTTCCCGCGCGCGTCAGAAACGCGACCGGCGCGGGCGACGCGTTCGCGGCCGCGGTCGCTTGGGCGTGGCTGAACGATTTCCCGCTTCGCAGGGCCTGCCTCGTCGGAAACGCGGCCGCCGCGATCGCGGCCGAGTCGGAGGAGACCGTCTCGACCCTCCTGAGCGCAGAGGCGGTCGAGCGAAGAATCATGGAGGAACGGAAATGAATGCATATCTGGACATCGCCCAGGAGGTTCGCGCGGCACTCGACGCCGGAAAGCCGGTCGTGGCGCTCGAATCGACGATCATCTCCCACGGCATGCCCTATCCCGAGAACGTCGGG
>JAAYZL010000006.1 GCA_012514855.1 Clostridiales bacterium | reverse complement strand
TGAACGATGTGCTCTACCAACTGAGCCAACAGACCATAGTCGGTTTTCCGGAGCCCCTCTCGCGGTAGTCCGTCACATTCGGACCGAGGGTGATGTGTCTTTTGATTAAACCTACCACCTGGTACTACCAACTGAGCCA
This sequence comes from Clostridiales bacterium, assembly GCA_012514855.1. The sequence continues at coordinate 1,892 of JAAYZL010000006.1, read as the reverse complement.
ACAGACCATGATCTCCTGCATTCCCATTGCCTGGGACGCAAACAATCATACCATAGCGCGCGCGGCTTGTCAATCCCGAATAACATTAAATCAATGGAAAAGGGCGCCGGCTCCCCACCGGGGAAATCGCGCGGAGTTCACGCTTTGCCCAGAAATTCCTCGAGCGTTACCCCCTTTTCACGGATCTGCGTTGCGGCCTCCACGCCGACGTAGCGGAAGTGCCACGGCTCGTAGCTTATGCCGGTGATGTCGGCCTTGTTCGCGGGATAGCGCTGTATAAAGCCGTATTCGTGCGCGTGCTGCTGGAGCCAGGCGTATTGCGCGGTGCCCTCGAAGCCGGTGCCGCTGTTTTCGGCGGTCACGTCGAAGGCGAGCCCGGTCTGGTGCTCGCTCGCGCCCGGCGCCTGCGCGTATCCCGGCTCGCTTTCCTCATAGATTTCCCTTTGCCGCCGATAGGTGCGGTAGCCGCTCGTCACAATGAAGCCGTTCACATTGTCCGCCTCGGCGGCGGCGAACATCCTCTCCATCGCCTCGTAGGTTTCGCGCGTCAGGCGGATATCGCTCAGGGCGAGCCGGAACGAATGCCGCTGCTCGTAGAGGTTCACGAGCGCCTCGGGCACATAGTCCTCCGAAAGCGGATGTTCGGCGTTCACAAGCAGTATCGCGCCCCTGTAGCGGGTGGAATCCACGCCGAAATACCAGCCCGCGCCGAAGGTTCCGCCCAGAACCAGAAGCGCGAGGAAGGCGGTCAGGATTCTCCTGGCCCCGGACGGCCCCGATTCCTTCTTCATATGTTTCGCCATGCCGCAAGCCCCCTATGTACATCCCACGAACAGCTTGTGCAGCGCCCCCCGCGCGGGAAGGGAAACGGAACTCCGTCAGCCCCCATGGTACTCCCATTTTTCCTCCAACAATACATGGTCCGTCCATTCCGTGTTTTCCTTCGTTTCCGTCGGAACAAACCCGCGCTTTTGATACAGGTGCCTCGCGGCGTGGAGGATATCGGCAGTCCACAGCTCGATATGGGCGTAGCCGCGATCCCCGCAGAATTTCATGGCGACATCGAAGAGCGCGCTTCCGATGCCCATGCCCTGCGCCCGATCGTCCACGGCAAACCACCTGAGCTGCGCCGAATCCTCGCGGAGCTTCACGACGGCGATCGACCCGACGATCGCGCCGCCTTTTTCCGCAACCCAGAGCTGCCCGCCGGACGGGTCCTTCAGGAACTCGGCCATCCCTCTGGTGAGGTAATATTCAAAGATCGCCTTGAATCCGTACCGCTTCCAATAGAGCCTCATCTGCAGATGGGAGACCAGGCTCGGGTCGCCGGGCCCGTACTCGCGAATGGAATAGTCCTGCATCGCCCGATCCCTCCTTGCCGGCGAACTGCACTAAATTTCTAAGGCAATACCGCACAAATCGTGCGGGCGCGGGCGGCTGCATTTCCGCCATCTCGGGCCTGCCAAATCCTTGACGTAGCGCTGCTACGCCTGCGGCTTTTGCAAACCAGGTCTGACGAAAATTCATCTCGCCGGCGCGCGCCCTCTTTATGCGGTGTTGCCCTAAATTCCATGACGATATCCCTCGCGAAAATTCCCGCTTGGGGCAGAAACCTACCCGATAAACAGTATACCACGCGGACGGCAAAGCGGCAAGCGGGGGCCGCTCCCTCAGCCCGGCGGGGATTCGTCGGCCCCCTTTGGGGCGAACAGCGCCCGCGCGGTTTCGATCAGGCCCTCGTGCGCGACGCTGCGCGGCTCGAAGCGCAGCAGCCTGAACACAATCTGCATCGCGACGCCGATCCCAATGGTCGAAATCACGGTTCCGATCCCGATCGGCGCGCCGAGCAGCCAGCCTCCGAGCAGCGCGGCCGCCATGACGGCCGTGTTGAC
>JAAYZL010000290.1 GCA_012514855.1 Clostridiales bacterium | reverse complement strand
GTAGTCGAGCGCCGAGAACGCGTCGTCGAAGATGTAGATTTCCGGGTCCCGGGCGACCGCGCGCGCGATCGACAGCCGCTGCTTCTGCCCGCCGGACACGTTCGTGCCGCCGCGCGAGATCGGCGCGTCGTACTGTTCGGGCATCCTCTCGACGAACTCCGTGCCCTGCGCGATCGCGACCGCGCGGCGAATCTCGTCCATCGTCGGCGCGGATTTTCCGCTGTCCCCGTAGCCGACGTTTGAGGCGACGGTGCCGGAGAACAGCACGGCGCTCTGCGGCACGTAGCCGAGCTTGTTGCGAAGCGCGTCGAGCGAATAGTCGCGGACGTTCACGCCGTCGACGAGCACCTCGCCCCCGGTCGCGTCGTAAAAGCGCGGCACGAGGTTGACGACCGTCGACTTTCCGGAGCCGGTCGAGCCGATGAACGCGACGACCTCGCCCCTGTTCGCGGTGAACGAGATGTCCTCGAGCACCGGCTCCGTCGCGTCCGGATAGCGGAAGCAGACGTTTCTGAACTCGACGACGCCCTCCGCGCCGGGCTTGCCGGCCGCCGCCGGGCCGTCCAATATGCTCGGGCGCGTGTCGAGCACCTCGTTGATGCGCTTCGCGGACACCGCCGCGCGCGGCAGCATGATGAACACGATCGTCAGCATCATGAACGACATCACGACCTGCACCGAGTAGTTCATGAATACGACCATGTCGCTGAACAGGGCGATCCGCGCCGTCAGCGCCGCCGCGTTGATCAGGTGCGCGCCGATCCAGTAGATCGACAGGCTCATGCCGGACAGTATCATCTGCATGCCGGGCCCCATGATCGACATGATGCGCGTCGCGATCAGGTTGTTGTGCGTCAACTCGTCGCTCGCCTGCTCGAATTTCCGCTGCTGGTAGAGTTCCGCGTTGTACGCGCGCACGACGCGCACGCCCGTCAGGTTTTCGCGGGTCACGCGGTTCAGGTTGTCGGTCAATATCTGTATCCTCTTGAAGCGCGGCAGCACGAAGACCACCGCGACCGAGATGATCATAAGCATGATGCCGACCGCGACGCCGGTCGCCGCCGTCCACTGCCAGCTCTTTGTCGAGATCTTCGAGATCGCCCAGATCGCGGTGATCGGCGCCTTGATGACGACCTGCAGGCCCATCGCGACGATCATCTGCACCTGCTGCACGTCGTTCGTCGAACGCGTGATCAGGCTCGCGGTCGAAAACTGGCTGATCTCGGCCATCGAGAACGACTCCACGCGGTCGAACAGCTCGCCGCGCAGGTTTCTCGAAAACGCCGCCGCGATGCGCGCGGCGAGGAAGCCGACGGAAAACGCCGCCAGCAGGCTTCCGAACGCGCACAAAAGCATCTTTCCTCCGGCGCGCCAGACGTCCCCGATGGCGCTGCCAGGCGTGTTGACGAGCCGCGTGATTTCGTTCATGTATTCCGGGAGCTTCAGGTCCAGCCACACCTGCGCGACGATGAAGGCCGTGCTGATCAGCATAAACGCCCACTCGCGCCGCTTCAGGTGCTTGAAGATCTTGAGCATACGGTTCTCCTTTCACGATTCGGAAATGCTTGCGAGTATCTTTTTCAGAAGCGCGTCGAGCGCCTCCTGTTCGGCGCCCGTCAAGCTCGACAGCAATTGCCTCTCCAGTTCGTCGCGGCTCATTTTCATCTCCTCGTGAATCGCAAGAGCCTTTTTTGTCAGCACGATCTGGTTGACGCGGCGGTTTTCAGGGTCCGGACGGCGCTCGACGAGCCCCTTCTTTTCGAGGCGGTCGAGCGTCCCGCTGACCGTCGGGTTCGAGAGCTTCAGCGCCTCCTCGATGTCGCGCTGTATCGCGGGTTTGCCCCGGCACTGCCGGCGCATCAGAAAAAACAACGCCTCCGCCTGCGGGGCGGTCAGTCCATGCTGATCGAATGTTCGGTTCGCCAGGCGCATGAATTCGAGGTTTATGCGCCTTAGCGCGCTGCCGAATTCCAAGACATCGCCTCCTATTTCTTCGCATGCTATGTATTATAATCCGCGATTGTGGCGCGCGCATTGCGTCCGGGTAAAAACTTCTCTTTCGGGCAGGGAATGCGCGCGCCGCGTCGAAGTATCTATGGTCATTGTCGGAGGGATTGCGATGCGGTGCGGATGTCCGGCCTGCGGGGCGTATATGATCCATGCGGAGGGCGTGAATCTCGGCTGCGTGTGCCCGGTCTGCGCGCGGCGCTGCGCGGACTGTCTCGGGACGGACACGCTTTTGAGCCGCGAGCAGATTCGGAGCATGCGCGAGGAACCGGATGCGCTTCTTTCGCTGTTTCAACGCCGAAATCCCGAAAACGCGCCCCCGGAACGCGATTTCGAGCCGCCCGGGCCGGAAGAACCGATGTGACTGGACGCCGTGTAACCGCATCCATTTTTATCCATTCCGAAGCGTGCGGTTGTGTTTGTGTTAAGATATGCTCCTTCGGATGCCGTACGCCGCAGAGCGGCCTCAAGATGCGTGCATTTCCGTCAATTTTCCGCCAAGATGCGGCTTTCCGGCGCGAATGGGTTACAAAACTCTTACATCTTACATTTTGGGGTAACTTTCCATATGGGCGCAAAGGAGTCTTTCGATGAACGACATGAAAAAGGCCGTCGCGACGGCGCCCGGCTTCGACCGCAAGGGGATCATCCCCGCGCCGGGGAAGTTGGTCGGCGACGGGGTCGGGTTCGGAGGTCTTTTCGGCCGCGCGCCGGTCACGGCGGCGCACCCGTTTTCCTCGCGGGCGTTCATCGCGCGCGGCAGGCGCATCCCCACCCCCTTGAACAGCCCCAAAAACTGAACCGTGGCGGGTAGTCCGAAAAACTCGGGCCGCTCGCTTTTTGTCACCGGGAGGCGGAAACTATCCGATTCAAGTTCAAAAACCGGCTGTTCCGCGCGTATGCGGCGCTGATCGCGGTCGTCGTCGTGGCGGTGATCGCGCTGTTGATCGTCGTCATTTCCCGCACGAACCGCAACCTCGAGCTCTACCACCAGCAGAAGCTGCTCGCGAGCGACGTGCAGGAGCTCTTGAGCGTGTTCAACTCGATGGACACGCTCGGCTCGCAGGTCGCGGCGAACATGGAGCTTCTGAACTTCTTCATACCGCTGAACGGCGACGGCAATCCATCGAACTACTTCGCGACGCACCTGATGGACTCGATCCGCGCGGGCAGCCTGCTCGCGACGATCAACTCCACCGACAGCAGCGCGCTTCGCATCAGCGTGTTCAACCGCTCCGGCGACTACGTGAGCACCGGCTCGCTCTACGAGACGGAAGGCGTCGTCGGGCGGACGCTGCAGGACGAAGCCGCGCTGTCCGCGCTGGACGATGCGCTCGCCCGCTCGCCGAGCCGCGCGGCCGTGCTCGCCCCGCACGCGGACATGTGGTCGGACAACGCGGACATCCGGCTGTTCACGCTCGTCAGGCCGCTTTCGACCTCGTACAGCTCGAAGACCTACGGCTACATCGCCGTGCAGCGAAGCGTCGAAGCGCTCAACCGTCTGCCGCTGTGGGCGCGCGAGGACGGCGCGGAGTACGCGCTTTTCGACGCCGCGGGCAAAAACGTCTCCCCCGCCGGCGCGCTCGCCGATCTGAACGGCATCGAGTCGCAGCTCCCGAAATCGGGCGAAACGGTGGCGTTCTCCGCGAAGCTCGGCGGCCGCTCGGTGTCGGTGTGCTCCTCCGGCGTCGGCGAGACCGGCTGGACGCTCGTGCGCGTGCTGCCGACGGGCCTCCTCGACGCGCCGTACTCGCTCGTCTACACGCAGCTCGTGCTCCTGGGCGCGCTGCTGCTCGCGATTTTGCTCTTCGTCGTCTACCTGCTCGCGGACAGGATCTCGCGCCCGCTGCGCGAGTTCTCCGCGGGCATCGAGCACATCAACCTCGACAACCTGACGCAGTCGGCGCCCATGCTCTCCGACGCGAACACCGAGGAGCTGCAGGCGCTCGACCGCACGTTCCGCTCGATGCTCTTAAAGCTCAACCGGTCGATCGGCTTCGAGATGAAGGCGTACATGGCGGCGCTGCAGTCGCAGATGAACCCGCACTTCCTCTACAACATGCTCTCGGCGATCATCGAGTCCGCCGACGAGGACGGAAGCGCGCGCACGGTCGGGATGTGCGAAAAGCTGTCGTCGATGCTCAGGTACATGGCCGACTACTCGAACGACCTCGTGCTGCTCCGCGACGAGATCGCGAACATGCGCGATTATCTCGACCTCATGAAGGTGCGCTACGAGGAGCACTTCGACTACGAGGTCGAGGACTGCCGCGCGCTCGACCAGTTGCGCATCCCGCGCATGATCTTGCAGCCTCTGACCGAGAACTGCTTCCAGCACGGCTTCAAGAACGCGCGCCCGCCGTGGCGCATACTCGTTCGGTTCTCCCGGGACGGCGGCGCGTGGCGGATCGAGGTCACCGACAACGGCGGCGGCGTGACCGAGGCCGAGATCGCGAAGATCCACGAGAAGATCGACGGCTACCTCGAGAACATCGCCGCGAAATACTCGGAGCTCCGGCTCGGGGGCATGGGGCTCGTCAACACCGTGCTCAGGCTTAGGCTCTCGAACAGCGACCCCGTGTTCTTTGAAATCAAGGGCGCGCCCGGCGGCGGAACGACCGTCGTGATAGGAGGGAGCCTATGATCCGCGTGATGATCGTCGAGGACGAGCCGCACGCCCAGCGAAGGCTGAAGCGGATGATCGAGCGGCTCGACGAGTCGTTCCGCATCGAGGAAACGGCGCTCGACGGCGAGGAGGCGCTGGAGAAGCTCAAGACGACGCGCTGCGACGTCGTGTTCACCGACATACGCATGCCGATCATGGACGGGACGGAGCTGATGCAGCGCGTCAGGAAGGTCTATCCGGAGATGATGCTCGTCGTGCTCTCCGGCTACTCGGACTTTCCGTACGTGTCCGAGGCCGTGCGCGCGCAGGCGGTCGACTACCTGTTGAAGCCCCTGACCGAGTCCCAGCTTGAGCCGCTGTTGAAAAAATTGAAGGGGCGCTTCCTCGAGCGCGAGCACGAGCTGATCCGCCGAAAGCTCGCCGCGCGCATCAACAAGGCCGCGCCGCTGCCGCCCGGAGGGGGTGCCGCGACCGACGAAAGGCTGCTGGCGCTTCTCTTGTGCGCGGGGCCGCTCCCGATCTGCGAGTCGACCGACATGTGCCCCGGCGCGGAGTTCTGGAGCTCCGCCCCGCTCCGGGAGACCGTCGAGCGAACGATCCGCGAGCTCTCGAGTTTTACTTGGGAATTCATGGGAAACGCGCCGTCGGAGCGCATCGTCATCCTGCGCTCGGAGCATTTCGACACGCGCGCGATCGCAAAATACCTGCACGGCGCGATCGCGCTGAAGGCCGACATGCCGCTGAGCTGCGCGTATCACGAAAAGCCGATATCGCTTCCGGAGATCGACGGAACCTTAAAGTCACTCAGAAAGGCGCTCGAGTGGCGCGGGCGAATCGGCGAGAGCCTCTTGATTGAGCTCGAGGAGAACGAACCGGCGTCGCCGATCGACGAGGACAGCCTGTTCCTCGCGAAGGCGTGCCTGAACCGCGCCGGCGCGCCGGAGCTTCAGCGGCTGTTCCAACGGTTCCTGGGCGAGCGGTGGTCGCAGGGCGCGATCTACCGGCTGTTCTCGATGGCCATCGCGCAGATCGGCGACAACTCGCCGGACTCGTATCAGGAGCTTCTCCGACTGCGCGCGGCGCTCGCGGACTCGCTGAGCTCGGCGCTGACGATGGACGAGCTCAAGGGCGACATCGCGTCCCTCGCGCTGCAGGCGGACGGCGGCGCGGACGAGAGCAGCCCCGCCGCGCGGCGGATCGAGCAGTACCTGCGCAAAAACTACGCCGAGCACATCACAAACCAGACGCTGGGAAGCGTGTTCGGCTATGTGCCGAGCTACGTGAGCGTGCTGTTCCGGCGCGCGTACGACATGTCGCCGTCGGAGTTCCTGACGAACATACGCATCGACCAGGCCAAGCAGAGGATGCTCGAAAACCCGAACCTGCTCATTCGCGACGTCGCGCTGATGGTCGGCTTCAAGAGCCAGCACCACTTCTCGCGCACGTTCAAGAACCGCGAGGGCGTGTGGCCGAGCGACTATCTGGCCGAAAGGAGGCAGGTATGAGACGCGCAATGCTGTTTCTGCTGGCCGCGGCCGTGGCACTTCTGTGCGCGGGCTGCGAGCCTCCCCCGTCGCCCGGTCCCTCCCCCGCCCCGGCGTCAGCGAAGCGCACGTACGCCTTGGTCGTCAAGGACGTGACGAACCCGTACATGCGGCGGATGTTCGAGGGCTTTGAGGAGGCGTGCGCGGCGCTCGGCGCGGAGGCGCTGTTCAGGGGTCCCGAGGGCGCGACCGCCGAGGGGCAGATCGCGGCCGTCGAGGAACTGATCGCGCTCGGCGCGGACGCGATCGCCGTCGCCGCGAACGACAGGGACGCGCTGTCGGAGGTTTTAAGGCGCGCGATCGACGCCGGCATCATGGTCGTGTCGCTCGACTCGGATGTGAACCCCGAGGACCGGATGCTGCACATACAGCAGGCGTCGCCGGAGGTCATCGGGCGCGTGCTCGTGCAGGCCGCGCGCGAGATGATCGGCGGCTCCGGCGCGGTCGCGATCCTGACGACGACCGAGAACGCGTCGAATCAGGCGCAGTGGGTCTCGTGGATGCTCCGGGAGCTCGGGGAAAACCCCGGCGCGTACAGGGACATGCCGCTTATAGACACGCTCTACGGGCGGGACCTGTACGAGCCGTCCCGCGCGCTCGTCGAGGAGCTTTTGAAGAACCACCCGGAGGTCAAGATCATCGTCGCGCCGACGAGCGTCGGGATACTCGCCGCGGCGGACGCGGTCAGGGAGAGCGGCGCGCCGGTGCTCGTGACGGGCCTCGGCCTCCCCAGCGACATGGCCGACCACATCCGAAGCGGCATCTGCCCGTGGATGTACCTCTGGAACCCGATCGACGTCGGCTACGTCGCCGCCTACGCCGCCGACGCGCTCGTCAAGGGCGAGATGACCGGCGCGGTCGGCGAGGTGCTCTCGGCCGGCAGCTTCGGCATCATGAAGGCGACGCTCGCGGCGGACGGCGGCAGCGAGATCGTCGTCGGCAACCCGATGATGTTCGACAGCACAAACGTCGCCGTCTGGGAGGAAATCTTCTGACGGCCGCAACAGATGCGCGCCCGCGCGCGTCAAAAGGGAGAGAATGGGAGGGATTGTCCATGAAAAAGCTCGTTGCGGCGCTCGTCGCCCTTGTTTTGCTGTTGGGAACTGCCGGAGCGGAGACGTATCTGCTCGCGGACATCGGCGAGGAGGCGGAGATCAATGCCTCGGAGTACTTGGACGACGGCGCATACTGGGAGGAATACCTGATCGATGGGATGATCTCGGTGAATCTGGGGCGGCACGCACCGGAGGACGATAAGACCGACCAGGCGCGCCAATTCCTGGAGGAAGTGGATCACGCACAGTGGCTGGACATAGATCCCATCGGCAGTTACCCAGCACAGCGCTGCAAATTCATCTATGGCCAGAGCGATTACATGCAGGTCTTTAACATCGTCTTCATCTTCACGGACGATTGGACGTACTACGCTACGCTAAGCGTCCCCGCCGACGCCGAGGACGACTACGCCGAGGAAATCGAGCGCATCATCGCCTCGCTCTCGATCGAGGACGACGCGGAATACGGGGCGCAGTCGTACCCGTTCGGCCTGTCGGACGTCGAAAACTATCTGCTGCTGCCGTTCGAGACCGAGACGGACACGCTCGCGGAGCTCTCCCGGATGCTCGGCGCGAACCGGTACACGTGGACGGAATCCGACGCCGCGGG
>JAAYZL010000034.1 GCA_012514855.1 Clostridiales bacterium | reverse complement strand
TCGGCAATCCACCACCTCATTCAATCATCGGTTACTGAAGCGCCGGGGGAGGGAGAGGCATGGACAAGGAACAGAATGAGCAGGAACTGATGAGCGTCGTCTCCTATCTGTACTACTATGCCGACATGAACCAGTCCGACATCGCCGACCGGCTGTTCCTCTCCCGCTCCACGGTGTCGCGGCTGCTCAAAAAGGCGCGGCAGAGCGGCGTCGTCGAATTGAAGATCAACGAGCCGTGGCAGCGCGACCTCTCGATGGAGGACGCGGTGAAGACCGCGTTCTCCATCGACCGCGTGCGCGTGCTCCGGTTCGAGACCGGGGATTCCGCGGTCGTGCTCGACGCGCTGGGAAAGCTCGCGTCCTTCTACATCAGCTGCAACGCGCTCAGCCACTCGGTGCTCGGGCTCTCGTGGGGCAACACGATCTCCTACGTCGTCAACTCCATCGGCAGCAGCAAGAACATCCCGTTCACGGTCGTGCCGATCATGGGCAGCATGACGTGGCCGAGCTCGAACCCGGAGAGCCTGGGCCTGAGCTACCGGTTCTCGCGCATCTACGGCGGCCGGTATTTTCCGCTGGACGCGCCGCTCTACGCCGCGACGAGGGAGCAGCACGCGGAGCTCATGCGCCACCCCGGAAACGCCGAGGCGATCGAGGTCGCGCGCAAGGCGGACTTCATCCTGACCAGCGTCGGCTCGATCCGAAGCCGCAGCTGGGAGAACGTGATCGGCGCGGAAAAGCTGGCGCGGCTGTGCGAGATCGGCTGCGTCGGGCACATCGGCGGCCACTTCTTCGACATCGCCGGCCGCGAGATCGAGGGGACGTACAAGGAGCTGCTCGTCGGCCTGACGCTCGAGGAAATCCGCTTGAGCGGCAACGTGATCTGCGTCGCCGCGAGCGAGGAAAAGGCCGAGGCGGTCTACGGCGCGCTCCGGGGCGGGCTCGTCAACACGCTGATGATCACCTATCCGCTGGCCGAGAGGCTCGTCGGGATTGCCGAGAGCCGAAGATTGTAGACAAACAGAAACCGATCCGCCGCAAACGGATCGGTTTCAAATTTCCATCATAGCCTCGCGACAATCCCCTTCAGATAGTCCCGCGCGGAGGACAGCCGGTCCATCATCTGCTCGCGGTACGGGATGCGCTCATACTCCTCCGGATTTGGCAGACGGCCGTCCGCGATCCTGCGGGACGTGTCCGCGGCCAGCTTGACGACGGACGCGAACTCGGCCCTCGAAAGATCCTCGTGGCCGATGAACCAGTCCTCCTCGAACACGGGAATTTCGAACAGCCACTTGTGATCCTCGACGGACAGCGGCAGTTCCGGGTTGGCCGCGTGGAGGATCGGCAGCACTTGCTCCCAATCGACGACCCCTTGCCCCGCGGGGCGGCCCTGCCGCGTGACCCCCCTCTGCGAGAAATACAGGATTCCGTCCTTCGCGTGCGTCAGGTGCGCGTACGGCGCGGCGCGCTTCGCCGCCATCACGGGGTTCTCCGCGTGGATCAGCACGTTCGCCGTGTCGAGCGTGATGCCCGCGATGTCGGGCCCGAGCTCCTCGACGAGCCGGACGAGCTCGAACGTCGTCGATTCGCCGTGCGTCTCGAGGTTGACGCGGCTCCCGGACGCGCGCAGCACCGGTCTGAGAAGGCAAATCACCTGCGCCGACGCCTCGAGGTGCCTCTTCCACGGGATCGGGTGGCCGAAGCGCTCGTCGACGCCGCCCATGGTGCTTCGCAGCTCGTGCCAGCCCGCCTCCGCGAGCGCCTCGATCTGAATTTTCAGGGTGTCCGCGACCGCGCGCGCCTCCCGGCCGACGAAGATCGGGTTGCACGCGCTTATCGAGACACAGGAGTACAGCCCGAGCCCGTCGGCGTATCCGCGAACCGCCTTCAGCCTTTCGACGTCCAGCGAAACGTCCGCCTCGAGCCCGGCCCTCGGGATGAACCCCGCCTCCTCCGCGCGCGCGTCCCGCTTCGCACAGAGGTTTCCGATCTCGTCGAACGCGACGCCGTCGAACCCGTTGGCCTTCGCGAAGTCGAGCTGCTTGAACGGATCGACGGAAATTTCCCGAATGGTGAACGCCTCAAGTCCTACCTTCATCTCCGCACCTCATTCCCCCCACGGCCGGGGCTCGATCGGCAATCGCACGAACTGTCCGGAAGCCTCCGAGCGGTACGCGGCCTCCGCGACCTCGACGGTCCTTCGGGAATCGCTCCCGTAGGTCAGGATGTTCGCCGGTTCGCCCCGGAGCATCTTGAGCCACTCGGTGATCATGACCGTGTGCGGCGGCCTCGCCTCGTTGAGCTCCACCTTTTCGAACGCCTTGTTCGTCGCCTCCAGCGCATATTCAAACAGCCGCTTGTCCGACTCGTCGTGAACCTTGTAAAACGTCCCCTTCCCGGTCATGAAATAGGCCTCTCCCTCGGTGCCGCAGATGTGGATCAGCTCGTACCAGAGGCCGTTTTCCGTCCTGTTGGACGTCGTATACCAGTTGATGGAGAGCTGCGCGAGCGCGCCCGACTCCATCCTCGCGGCGATCACGCCGATGCATTCGCCCTCCATCCGCTCGGGGACGGTGGTCGACATCGCCGCGACGGTCGCGACCTCGCCGCCGATCCAGCGCAGCGCGTCGATCTGGTGCGTCAGGCAGCTCATGATCGCGCCCCCGCCGATGCCGTCCCGCCTGAATACCCAGCTTCCCTTCGGGAAGATCACGTTCTGGTTGTGCTCCAGCTTGAAAAAGAGCAGCTTCCCGAGCTTTCCGGAGGCCGCGATCTCCTTGAGCGCCGCCCACTCCGGGCAATAGCGGCGGTCGTGCCCGACCACCAGGGAGACGCCCGCGGCCTCGCACGCCTTGAGCATTTTGTCGCACTCGTCGATGTTCCGCGCCATGACCTTCTCGACGAGGACATGCTTGCCCGCCCTCGCCGCCGCCGCGACCGCAGGGAGGTGCAGGTTGTGCGGCAGCATGACGTCGACGGCGTCGACGTCGCTTTTCGCCAGCAACTCCTCGTAGTCCCCGAAAATTTGAACCCCGCCGCCGAGCTTCTCGCGGATTCTTCCGACGGACTTTTCGTCCAGATCCCTCGTGGCGATCGCGACGACCTCGCAGCGCTCCGAATTCGCCGTATAGGCGGGCGCGTGCGCGTCCAATATCGTCCCCGCGCCCAGCATGCCGACTCTGATTTTCCGCATCGTCGACCCACCTCCATGATGAAATCCGGGGAAACGGCTCGCCGCTTCCCCGGGTCGTCGCTTGGCTATTCCATCAGTCCCGTCAGCTTCAGGATGTTGTCGTTGATGGCGAAGGACACCGCGTCGTCGAGGTTGTCCGCCGTGATCGTCATGACCGGCGTGACGATGTGCTCGGGAACGGGTACCCCTGCGAAGTAGTCGACGATCGCCCTGACGACGACCGCGGATTCATACGCGGGGGAGGCCGCGATGGTCGCCGCCAGTTTTCCCTCCTGAATCATCCTGATCCCGTCGTCGGAGCCGCCCGTCGCGACGACCGCGACGGAATCCGACAGGCCGTTCTCCTCGAGCACGAGGATGACCCCGGAAGCCATGTCCTCATTGTTGACGAACGCGACCGTGAACTCGGCGCCCGAGGCGATGATGTCCTCGGCCACCGCCATCGCCTTCGCCCTGTCCCAGTCCGCCGCCTGCTGCGCGACGATCTCCACGCCGTTCGAGAGCGCGCCGTAGAGCCCCTCCACATACGCCTCGACGATTCCCGCGCCGACAAGGCCCGTGATGTAGATCGCCTTTTCGCCGGGGTGCGCAACGCTTATGTACTCCCCGACCGCCCTGCCGATCTCCGAGAAGTCGAACGCCACCGTCGTCACGGCCTTGCCGGGCCCCTCCGCGATCGCGCCGTCGAGCAGGAACAGCGGAATATCCGCCTCGTTGCACATCTGCGCGACCTGCTGGCCGGTCTCCGAGTTGACGGTGAACATGATGATCGCGTCCACGCCCTTCGAGATCAGGTCCTCGGCGTTGGACAATTCCTTCTCCGCCGTGTAGTCCGAGTTCAGGCTCACAAAGTCGTACCCCACCGTTGCGCATGCGTGCTGTGCCGCCTCCATCTGGGTCTGCTGCCATAGCTCAGGCCCGCCCATGATGTAGCCGATCGTCCGCGCCTCCTCCGCGACGCCGATTCCACCTCCCACCGCCATCAAAGCCATCGAAAGAACCAGGAACGCTGTCAGGAACCTCCTCATCGCTCAGACCCCCCTTGCTGATTTTATAGGCATACCCAAATTAAACCGCCTTTTTTCGCTCCCCGATGCTGCTGAACACGACCGCGAAGATGATGATCGCGCCGAGCACGATGCTCTGGTAGAAGGGCAGAACCCCGAGTATATTCAGCGAGTTCGAGATCAGGCCCAGCAGCAAAATTCCCAGGAAGCAGCCGACGAGCGACCCCTTGCCGCCGTTGAGCGCGATGCCGCCGATCACGGCGGAGGCGATCGAGTTGAGCTCATACCCCTCGCCCATCGTCGCGTTCGCGGAGCCGAGCCGCGAGAGCAGCACCATCCCCGCGAGGGAGACCACGAGGCCGTTCAAAAGATAGACGAGCAGCACGTTTCCCCGCACGTTGACGCCGGACAGGTAGGCCGCCTCCTCGCTGCCGCCCATCGCGTAAAACCGCCTGCCGAGCACCGTGAAGCGGAGCATCGCGTACACCACGCCGAAGATCGCGAAGAATACGACGATCGGCATCGGCACGAACCACAGCTTTTTCCGGCCGAGCGTCTCGAACACGCTCCCCATGTTGATGATCTTCCCGTCGGCGATGATCAGCGCGATGCCCTTGAAGATGCTCATCGAGCCGAGCGAGATGATGAACGGCGCGCACTTCGTCCGGGAGATGATGAAGCCGTTGAAGAGGCCGCACGCCGCGCCGGTCAGGAGCATCGCTAAGACCGCCTTCCACGTCTCCGCCCCGCCGACGAGAAGCCTTGCGCCGGCGCAGGCGACGAGCGACACGATCGAGCCCACCGAGAGGTCGATGCCGCCCGAGATCAGGACCATCGAGATTCCGACGGCGACGATGCCCGTCACCGAGCACTGCCGGAGCAGGTTCAGGAGGTTCGTGGAGTAGAGGAACCTCTCGTTGACGAGCGATATGCCGCACCCCAGAACCAAGATGATCGCGAGCAAAAACAGCGTCTGGTTGAAGCCGAATTTTTCCTTTTTCCCGGCGACGGCGCGCTTCATGGCTTATTCGTGGCCTCCTATCGAGTGCGTCAGTATCGCTTCCTCGCTGATCTCGTCCCCCGCCAGCGTCGCGCAGACGCCGCCCCCGCGCATGACGACGACGCGGTCGCTCATCGCGATCAATTCCGGCATATCCGACGAAATCATCAGGATCGACTTGCCCTGCTTCACCATCTCGACCATCAGCGTGTAAATCTCCTCCTTCGCGCCGATGTCGATGCCCCTGGTCGGCTCGTCGAAGATGAAAATCCGCGTGTTCGCGCAGAGCCATCTGGCCACGAGAACCTTCTGCTGGTTGCCGCCGCTCAGATAGCGGGCGAGCTGCTTGACCGAGGGCGTCTTGACGTTGAGCATCCGGGAGTACTCCTCGCCCGCGGCGAGCTCGCGGAACGGATTGATGAAGGGCCTGCCCCGCTTGTTCTGCAGCGCGATCAGGATGTTGTCCTTGACGTCCCGCTCGAGGAATATGCCGTCCCGCTTCCGGTCGTCCGGCAGCAGGCACAGCCCCGAGCGGATGCCGTCCGCGGGGGATTTCAGCTCCACCCTCCTGCCCGCGATGAACAGCTCGCCGGAATCCCGCCTGTCCGCGCCGTAGATCATGCGCGCGAGTTCCGAGCGGCCGGAGCCGACCATCCCGGCGACGCCCAGTATCTCGCCCCTCCGGAGCTCGAGCGACACGCCGCGGACCGCCTTTCCGCGCGAGAAATTTCTGACCTCCAATACGGTCGGGCCGATTTCGCTCCGATCGCGCTTGTAGAAGAGGCTCGCGTCGCGCCCGACCATCTCGCGCACGAGCGCCCTCCTGTCGAGCTCCGCCGCCGAATGATGCGCGACGACGACGCCGTCCTTGAGAACCGTCACGCGGTCCGCGATTTCAAACACCTCTTCGAGGTGATGCGATATGTAGATGACCCCCGTCCCCGTCTCCCTGAGCCTGCGCACGAGCTCCAGGAGCGTCCGGATCTCCCTTCTGCCGAACGCGGCCGTGGGCTCGTCCATGATCAGCACCTTCGCCCGCTTCGCGAGCGCCCTGACCACCTGTACCGCCTGTTTTTCCGCCGTCGAGAGATCGCGCACGAGCTTGTCCGGGTCGATGTCGATGCTGAGCTTTGAAAGGAGTTCGAGCGTCCTTTGGCGGGTCCTTCGCCGGTCCACGAACAGCCGGCCGACGCGGACCTCGTTTCCCATGAAGATGTTTTCCATCACGGACAGGTCGGGGATCACCGTCGTCTCCTGATAGATCGTCTGAATCCCGAGCCCCCTCGCGAGCGCGGGGGTCAAATACGGGTAATTTTTGTCGAGTATGCGGATGTCCCCGCAGTCCGGCCGGATCGCGCCCGAGAGGATCTTGATGAACGTCGATTTGCCCGCGCCGTTTTCGCCGACGATGCAGTGCACCTCGCCGGGGCTCAGCGAAAACGACACGTCGTCCAGCGCGACCACCGTGTTGAATCTCTTCGAAACATGTTCGATCTGCAGGAGGTCTGCCGTCTCCATGCGCACTCTACCCCACAATACATAAAACCGACAACAAAACAGACCGTATGGACAAAGTATTGCATATGGAATAGTGCATGTCAAGCCCCGCGCCCGCGAAACATTTTCCGTTCGGGCCCGAAATATTTTCCATCCGCGCGCGGTGCGGCCGCGGGCGGAGGGGATGCGCTTCTTTTAAGAACAGCCGGGGTCGGGGGGCGGGTCGTCTGCGGGATTGCGGTTGCCCGATTCCGCGAGGTTGCGGCGGCGGCGGGAATATGGTATTATATCCCCAAAAGGAAGAACACTCGCGCTCCGCTTCACGGCCCGCG
>JAAYZL010000289.1 GCA_012514855.1 Clostridiales bacterium | reverse complement strand
TCATGCTCCCAGTATAACACATTCTCTGTCAGAATCAATTGAAATCTTTCCGCCGATGCGGTAAAATGAATCGGGGAGGCGAATCCATGCGCAGGAACGACGTTTTTCTGCTGTTGGCGGTGCTCGCGCTGAGCGGCGCGCTGTTTTTCGCGCTGCGGGCGAATTCCGGGCCGGCGGGCATCGCGCGCATTTACCACGAGGGCGTTGAGATCGCGGAGCTTTCGCTCTCGAAGCCCGGCGAATTCCGCTGGGAAAGCGGGGACGACTACGTGCTCGTCCTGGTCGGGGACGGGCGCGCGCGCGTCTCGGAGGCGAGCTGTCCGGACAAGCTGTGCGTGAACACCGGGGCCGTCTCGCGCTCGGGCGCGGCGGTCGTGTGCCTGCCGAACCGCGTGTCGGTCGTGCTCGAAAAGCCCGGCGACGCGGGCGAACTCGACGCGGTCGCGTTCTAGAGGAACTTTATGGCGAAACGACTTTCGATGCTCTCCATGCTGACGGCGATCGGGCTGCTCGCCGCGTGGCTCGAGTATGTGCTGCTGCCGCCGATCGCGGTTCCGGGGGTCAAGCTGGGCCTCGCGAACCTCGCGACGGTCGCGGCGCTATTTGTCTACGGCTTCCGCGGCGCGTCGGCGGTGACGTTCGCGCGCGTCGCGCTCGCGGCGCTGCTGTTCGGCAACCTTTCGACGTTGATGTTCGCGCTCGCGGGCGCGCTGCTGGCCGTTCCGGGCATGGCGCTTTTGAAGCGCGCGGGCGGCTTTTCGCCGGTCGGCGTGTCGATCGCGGGCGGGGTATTGCACAACGCGGGCCAACTGCTCGCGGCCGCCCTGATCGCCCGGACGCCGGGGCTCGCCGCGTACCTGCCGGTGCTGCTCGTCTCGGGCGCGGCGATGGGCGCGGTCAACGGCCTGATCGCGCTCGCGGTCATCAGGCGCTTCCGCTGAGCGGGCGTTTGTGGTATGATGAAATCGACCGGGACGGAGGGATCGATATGCTGAAGGATTACCTGATCGTCGAAAAGAGCGCGCTGCCGGACTACTTCCTGAAGGTCGTCGAGGCGCGCAGGCTGCTCGAGAGCGGCGTGTTCCAGCAGGTGAGCAACGTGTGCGAGCAGGTCGGCATCTCGCGCAGCACCTACTACAAGTACAAGGACAAGGTCATCGAGCCGTCGAAGCTGCCGGTCGGCCGCAAGGCGGTGCTGCTTCTGATGCTCAACCACGAGAGCGGCGTGCTCTCGAAGGTGCTGAACCGCCTGTCCGCGTTCGGCGTCAACATCCTGACGATCACGCAGAGCCTGCCGATCCACGACCGCGCGAGCGTGACGATCTCGATGGACATCTCGGAATTGAGCGACTCCCTCGAGGAGTTGCTGAAGTCCCTGGAGGACGCGCCGGGCGTCGAAATGCTGAAATTGGTGGCGGTGGAATAGCATGAAGCAGTTGGAACCCGCGCGGAACGGGGACGCGGACGAGGTGCTCGCGCTCTACCGCGCGGCGGCGGAGGCCGGGCGCGCGAGCGGGCGCTCCGAGTGGGACGAGACCTATCCGACGATGGACGACATCCGGGACGACCTCGAAAAGAACGGCCTCTACGTGCTGCGCGAGGGGGCGCGGGTCGTCGCGGCCATATCGCTGGTCGAGCCGGACGAGCTCGACGGCCTCGGCGTCTCCTGGACGCCCGCGCGCGCGAAGGAGGCGAGCCGGTTCTGCCTCGATCCCCAAATGCAGGGCCGGGGGCTCGCCGCGGAGATCTTTCTGTCGGCGCTCGAGATGCTGAAATCCGACGGCGTCGAGGCCGTGCGCTATCTGTGCGCGAAGCAAAACCCCGCGGCGTTTCGGCTGTACACGCGCCTGGGCCACACGCGGCTCGAGGACGTAGCTTGGTGCGACACGGAGTTCTACAGCTTCGAGAAGCTGCTGTAAAAAAACGCCGGGGAGGGATCGGGATGGCGAACAGGCAGGCGGCGCCGCGGAAGCCGGGCCACGGCCGCGTGCCGCCGAGTGCGAGGGACTTTCGCAGGATGGCGCGCGAGGCGCTCGAGGGGCACTGGCTTCGGATGGCGCTTGTGACGCTGGTGTTCTTTCTGTTGACGGGCACGCTGTTGAGCACATCGGAAGGAGTCTACTATGACGCCGCCCGCCCGGTGCGGGGCGAGCCCGGCGTCAGCGTGCGCTGGACGGGTACGTTCGGACCCTTCCGCTATACCTTCGAGAGCCCGAAGGACATGAACCGGAGCGAGTACTGGAAGCTCCCGTTCCTCGAAAAGGAGCGCCTGGAGTACGAGGTCGGCTGGGGCATGGCGCTTAACGCCCTTCTCCCGGCGATCGCGGCGCTCGGCGTCCTGTCGGTCGCGGTGCGGCTGTTCACGCCCGTGCTCGAGCTCGGGCGGTTCGAGACCGCGGCCGCGCTCTACCGCGGGGAAGCGCCGCACCCATCGATGCTGTTCTTGAAAATGCGCTTCTTCGGGAAGGCGCTGTGGCTGGCGATCCTGCGCGCGTTTTTCACCGGGCTGTGGATGCTCCTGTTCATCGTGCCGGGCGTCATCGCCTTCTACCGGTACTCGATGGCCTTTTACATACTCTGGAAAAACCCCGACATGCGCGCAATCGACGCGCTCCGCGAGAGCAAGCGCCTCATGCGCGGCCACAAGGGGCGGCTGTTCTGCCTGAACTTCAGCTACTTCGGCTGGATGCTGCCCTGCATGGTCATCGGCTGGTATCTGAATGTGAAGCTCGCGCCGCTGCTGCTGCCGATGCCGTTTGCGCCGCTGCCCGGCTGGCTGTTTACCCTCGCGTCGGTCGCGTTTGTCAATTCCTACATATACGCCGGCGACTTCGCGTTCTTCCTCGACCTCGAAAAGCGACAGGCGAAAGGAGATTGACCGATGGAGAATCCCTACAACCTCACCCCGCCGAACTATCAGGAGCCGCCCCGCGCAAGGACGATCCGCCGCGCCGCGCGCGCAGCCCTGAAGGGGCACTGGTGGCGCATGGCGCTCGTGATGCTGGTGTTTTTGCTTCTGACGACCCCGTTCGTGAACATTTCCGTCGAATCGGGATACGACTTCACGCGCATTCGCGACGGCTACCCGTCCTTGGAGGCGATCGCGACGGTCGAGTTCGGCCCGCTCGCGCGCTCGTATATCGAGCCGATCGACCTCTCCGCCGTGGAGAACTATCGCCTGTCCTTCGTCGAAACGGCGGCCATACTGTACCGCGCGGGCTGGGCCGCGATCCCCGGCGCGCTGCAGGCGGTCGTGATCGCGGCGGGCGCGCTGTCTCTCCTGATCTCGCTTTTTTTGCCCGTGCTTCAACTCGGCCTGTACGAGTCGGTCTCGTCCCTGTACCGGGGCGAGCACCCGCGCGCATCCCAACTGTTTTCGAAGATGCGCTTCTTCGGGAAGGCGCTGTGGCTCGGGATACTCGAGGCGGTGTTTATCGGCCTCTGGGCGCTTCTGTTCTTCGTCCCCGGCATCATCGCCGGCTACCGCTACGCGATGGCGT
Source organism: Clostridiales bacterium (assembly GCA_012514855.1). The sequence continues at coordinate 856 of JAAYZL010000289.1, read as the reverse complement.
TCTACATCCTCTGGAAGAACCCCGACATGCGCGCGATCGACGCTTTGCGCGAGAGCAAGCGCTATATGGACGGCAACAAGGGGCGCCTGTTCTGCCTGCAGTTCAGCTACATCGGCTGGTATTTTCTGGTGGTTGCGGCGGTCGCCGGGCCGGTCGTCGCGTTCGGCCTCCTGTCGATCCCCAACCCCCGGCTCTTCCTCTTCATGCCGCTCAGCCGGGCGTATGAGTGGGCCGGCATTTTGATCGGCGGCGCGTTCCTGACGTCCTATCAGCACGTCGGCGAATTCGAGTTCTTCCGGGAGCTCGAGGCGAGCTGGAATGGCGAACCTGTATAAGTATATAGGGGCATACGGGCCCCTGTCCCCCTCGGAGGCAGCGCTTTCGGAGGCGGATCTTTTGCTGTTGTCCCAGCTCGCATACGCGGACTTCCCGGAATCGGCCGCGACCTTCGGGGACGCGCTCGAGGGCGCGCTCTCGCTTCCGCCGAGCCCGCGCAGGTTCGGCTTCGAGCACAGAAACGACCGCCGCCTGATCGCCGAAGCCGCGCGGAGCCGCCGGTTTTCGGGGCTTCAATTTTTGGGCTTTCGCGAGAAATTCGACGCGGAGGGCGCGTGCCAGTTCGCGGCGTTCGCGTTGCAATGGGACGGGGAAGTCGCGATCGTGGCCTTCCGCGGCACCGACCAGAGCTTCGCGGGCTGGAAGGAGAACTTCATGCTCGCCTACCGAAGCCCCGTCCCCGCGCAGGCGCTCGCGGTTTCGTTCGTCGCCGAGATCGCGGAGCGGTTCCGGGGATCGCTGATCCTTTGCGGCCACTCGAAGGGCGGGAACCTCGCGGTCTACGCCGCCGCGTTCTCGG
>JAAYZL010000288.1 GCA_012514855.1 Clostridiales bacterium | reverse complement strand
GCGCGCGCAATCTGCCTTCCTCTATCATACTATAATCTATCCATTTGTCAACAATTTGACGCACTTCCTCGCCGTATCCCGCGATTTCCGCGTCGGTCAGCGCGAACGCCTGTTCCCGCAGCAATTCGCGCAGCGCGGCCTCGTCCTTTGGAACCGCGCGCTCCTCGTATTCGCGCTCGGTCGTCCTGACGATCATCAGCGGCAGGAACATCCCGCCGACGGGCAGGTACTCGGTTTCGACCTCGACGGGGGAGAGGGGAGCGGCCTCCTGTAGGGGGATCGACCATTGAAGCAGCGACAGCACGCTCCCGGTGCCCTCGCGGCCGGTCAATGCGCGCACGACGGTGTGTGTGTCCGCCTCGAGCTCCGCGGTCGCCCACGTGCGCGCGATGACCTCGCCGCGCGCGGCGATTCCCCGCGACGCCTCGCGCGTCACGCGCTCCTCTCCGCGGATCAGGACGTCTCCCCGCCGCACGATGTCGCCGGGCTTGACCGCCGCGACGCCGACCTGCGCCGTCACCGACACGACGATGCCGTCCGCTTTGGCGACGAGGTCGCGCGCGTAGTCGGGGTCGTAGATCTCCGGTGCCTTCAAAGACGGCGCGACTTCGACCAGCAGCCGGACGCCCTTGACGCGCGCGCCGACGAACGAGAATTCCTCGGACTTCGCCGACAGGTCGAGCATCAGCACGTCCGTGTCGAGGCCGCGCTTCTCCATGCCGGGGACGACGTCCATCGCGGCGAGCATCCCGAGCACGTCCGCCTCGCTGAACTCGACCGGCCGGTCGCCGGCGAACAGAACGTCGATCCGCCAGATGCGCTGCGTGTAGAGAAACAGCAGGATGGCGCACAGGAGGATTCCCGGCAAGAGCGTCCAGCGCCTTTTCGCGAGCCGCCGGAACGCCTCGGCGCCGCGCATTTCGACGACCTCATACTGTATCGAGAAGCGCTCGCACAGCTCCGTCAGCGCCTTGAAACCGCGCTCGTCGGTGTCGACGCTGATCGTGCGCGGGCCCTCGCGGACGACCGACTTGAACTGCGCGCCCTTTTCGAGCGCGCGGTCGAGCAGCCGCTCGAGCATCAGCCCCTTGACCCTAAGGCGAATCATGGGGAAACTCCACGGAATCGATCGCGCCGGCGACGATCAGCGCGTTTTTTCGCACCTCGCGCAGCATGAGCTCGCGGCCGTTGACGGCGACCGTCCCCTTCGGGCAGCGCACGAGGACGCGCGCGGGGGAATACTCTAAAATCCCGGTGTGGTTCTCGATCAGCGCCCGGCCCGCGCCGACCGCCGTCACGCGCACCTCGCGCCCGGACAAATCCTCGAGCCACGAGAGCTGCTCGGGGCGGCGTTTTTTGTTTCGCATAAACAAGCACCTCGCATGAATGATATGCGAGGCGCACGGGGTTTATCAGCGCGCGTCAGCGTACCTGCCCGTCGCCATAGAGCACGTACTTGTGGGAGACCATCGCCTCCAGCCCCATCGGGCCGCGCGCGTGCAGCTTCTGCGTCGAGATGCCGATCTCCGCGCCGAGGCCGAAAACGCCGCCGTCGGTGAAGCGCGTCGAGGCGTTGACGTAGACCGCCGCGGAGTCGACCTCTTTGACGAAGCGCCTCGCCGCCGCGAGGTCGCGCGTCAAAATCGCCTCGCTGTGGCGGCTCGAGTAGCGCCGGATGTG
>JAAYZL010000287.1 GCA_012514855.1 Clostridiales bacterium | reverse complement strand
ACCACAACCACGTCCAGTCGCTTTCGGGGAGCCCCGAGGTGATCCGCGACGGCGCGCCGCGGGAGCTTAAAGGGCTTCGCATCTACGGCGTCGACAGCTTCCACGACGACAGCGGCGGGTCGAAGCGCGGCAAAAACGTGATGTTCGTCGTCGAGGGCGACGGCCTTCGCGTCGCGCACCTGGGCGATCTCGGCCACCCGCTGGACGAAAGCCAGGTCGCTCTGCTCGGCGAGCTCGACGTGCTGCTCGTGCCGATCGGCGGAACCTACACGATCACGACGCCGGAGGCGGTCGAACTGATCCGCGCCGTCAAGCCGCACACCGCGATCGCGATGCACTTTAAGACCGTGCTCTGCGGATTCGCGGTCACCGACGAGCGCGAATTCGTCCGGCTCGCGCGCGCGAAATACCTGCCCAACACGCTGGAAATTACAAGGGAAACGCTCGGCGAACTGCCCGCCGCGGGCGTGATGCTCTGCCCGCCGGCCCGTTAGGAAACCGTTAAGGCAATACCGCATAAATCGTGCGGTGTTGCCTTAATCGAATACCCGGCACAAGATGGTGTGGTCGAAAAAAATCGACGCACAGCATCTTGTGCCGGGCCGTTTTTTTGCCGGGCGTCCGGGGCCTCGCGCGCGAATTGTGTCGGGAATTTGCGCGAATTTTGCGCGAATTTCCTCGGATTGCATAAAATATGCGGGAATGCCGGCGAATATACCGTGTATATATGCAATTATTTCAAAATTGCCCGCAGGAATTTGCCGGAAATCGTCGTATTATACTATGCATATGCAGTGCATATTCACCGAACGTGTAGCATATACTGTCTCATAAAAATTGGGAGGTTGAGACCATGCAGACCCAAAAGCGCGTGAAGTCCCGGGTAAATGCGCGCGCGGTATTGCCGATGGGCGCCGCGCTCATCGCGCTCGCGCTGATCATCCTCGTTTGCATATTCGCCGCACGAGCTGCAAATATACAGAATGAATATGCAGAGTTGCAGAAGTCGGTCGACGGGGCGCTGTACTCGAATCTGCGCATGTTTATCCGCAGCTATGAGCCCGTCTCGCTGGCGGGCGCGGACATCGAGGGGGCGATCCTCCCGACGATGCGGGACTACTTCTCCAAGGCGGTCGCGCTCGACGGGGTGATCTCCGAGGCCTACGGAACGGACTACACGGTGCTCGACGAGGGCACCAAGGCCGCCGTCGCCGCCGCGTTCGGGGCGTTCGACGAGGCGTTCCGGCAGGGCCAGAGCACGGCCCCCGCGATCAGCAGCATGAGCTCGTGCGTGCAGGCGCTCGAACAGACGCTGCTCAGGCGCTTCGACGACGACCTCCGGCTGCTGAGGCGCTAAACGAGCACAAACCGCTCGGTGAACTCCCGCCCGGCGCGGCGCCGGGACGGGTCGGGCTCGCCGAGCGCCCAGATGTCGGTGAAGCGGCACTCCAACCGAAAGCATTCGTCCCCGCAAAGCTCCGCGGGGTCGGATGCAAGGGCAATGCCCATGGCGCGGCGCGAGAGCTCCTTTATGAGCGGCCGCGCGCCCTCCCGCATGCCGAGGAGCCGCGCATACGGCGGCCGGTCGAGCGCTTCCGCGAGCTCCGCGGTCAGGCCGCACATCGCGTGCGCGACCGCGCGGGTGATGCGCGCGCGCGTGTACCGGCGGGATTTTACGCGGTCGATCATCTCGTCCACCGTCCCGGATTCCCTCGCGGCGCGGGTCAGAAGCTGATCGAGCCCCTCGCCCGCGTCCGGCAGAGAAAGGTTTCCCTGCCGGAGCCTGTGGAGCGCGAGCATGTCGAGCGGCAGCCGCGGCGCGGTGGGAAGCAGCTCCCGGCACGCCTCCGGAACCGCGAAGGACGCGTCCTCGCCCCGCGCGAGCGCGCGCCGGATCGCCGTTGCGGAGCATATTTTCGAGAGCCCGGTGCCGTGATAGTCGTTCCGGCGCGCAATGATCACCGGTTCCATCGGACAATCCAGCCGCTTCATCGCCGACAGGTACTCGACCGCGAGCGTCGCGTTCGGCAGGTTCAGCGCGCCCGGCTGCAGATTCAAGTGCTCCGCGACCGCCTCGCCGCGCGCGCGGGCGTGGCTCATGCCCAGATCGAGCCGCCGCCGGACGCCCTCGGACACGTCCCCCGGCTCCCGCAGCCGCAAATCCGAAAGCCGATTCAAAAGCGCCGGATCGTCGACCTCGCTCCCGAACGACAGAAAATCGCAGCCGAGCCCGCCGAGCACCGAAGTGCCGCCGAGCGCGAACCAGTCGGCCGTCCTGACCGCGAACAGCGCCGGGAGCTCGAACACCGCGTCGACGCCCGAGAGAAGCGCCATTCGCGCGCGCGCCCACTTCGACAGCGCCGCCGGCTCGCCGCGCTGCGTGAAATGCCCGGCCATCGCGCAGACGACGAAATCGCAGTCCGTCCTCTCGCGCGTCTGTTCTATATGGTGCCTGTGCCCGTTGTGAAACGGGTTGTATTCGGCGATCACGCCCGCGATCTTCAACGGCATCCGCTCCCGTCGCAGTTTTTTTTATTTTACCCCCAAAATCCGCCGTTGGCAAGCGCCGGGCAGGAATCGCGCGGCCCGGTGTCGAATATCAGTGCGATTCTCGAACAAAGGGGTATCAAGATGGCGAAACTCTACTTCCGCTACGGGGCGATGGGCTCCTCGAAGACCGCGAACGCGATCATGGTGCATTACAACTACCGCGAGCGCGGGCAGAACGCGCTGCTGTTGAAGCCCCGGCTCGACAGCCGCGACGGGGAGCGGCTCGTCGGCTCGCGCTCGGGGCTCTCGGCGCCGTGCGAGTTCGTCGAGGATCTCGATTCGCTCGATTTGTCGATCTACGACTGCCTGATCGTCGACGAGGCGCAGTTTCTCTCGAAGGAGGACGTGCAATCGCTCGTGGACATCGTCGACGACCTGGGCATTCCGGTCATCTGCTACGGACTGCGCGCCGATTTTCGGGGCAACCTGTTCGAGGGGAGCCACTGGCTGCTCGCGTGGGCGGACACGATCGAGGAGGTCAAGACCGTCTGCTGGTGCGGCCGCAAGGCCATCTGCAACGCGCGCGTCGTCGACGGAGCCGTGACCAAGTCCGGCGAGCAGATCGTGCTCGGCGGCAACGAGAGCTACGTCGCGCTGTGCAGGCGGCACTGGGCGGCGGGCGAGCTCGCGCCGCTCGAAATCCGCCGCATCGCGTCCGGCAAGCGCGAGCACATGTCCCTGCTCAGGGAGGCCGACCCGGGCGGGGAGAGCATCGAGGGCTATATCGACGCGGGCAACATGTACGTGCTGTTCGCGAGCGGCCGCCCGGTCGCCGAGGCGGTCGTCGTCCGGCGCCCCGACGGGAATGCGGAGATCAAAAATCTCGCGGTCGAAAAGGCCGAGCGCGGCAGGGGCTACGGGCCGGAGCTCTTGCGCCACCTGTTCCGGCTGCTCGCGGTCGAGTTCGCGCGCGTATGCGTCCCGGACGGGCCGCACAATGCCTTTTACGAGCGGCTCGGCTTTTTCCACGACGAAGGCATGCGCTGCCTTGTGAGGGAGCTTCGATGATCCGGAAACTGTTCAAAAACGACCGAATTCGGGAGATTTTTCTCTACTGCGTCGTCGGCGCTCTGACGACCGCGGTCAACTATGCCGTCTACTTCCTGTTCACGCGCGCGGTGGCGGCGCTGACCGGCGTTCCGGCGGATTCGACCGAGTGGCTGGCGGTGCTCGGCACCGCGGTCGCGTGGGTGTTCGCGGTCGCGTTCGCGTTCTACCCGAACAAGAGGTACGTCTTCCGGAGCGAGGGCGGGAATCTCCGGCGCGAGATCGCGGAGTTCGCGGCGGCGAGGCTGCTTTCGCTCGGCGTCGACGCGCTCTTGATGCTCTTGCTTGTGGGCGCGGTCCGGATGAACGACCTCGTCGCGAAGCTGATCGTGCAGGTCGTCGTCATCGCCGCGAACTACTTCGCGAGCCGCTTCTGGATCTTCAAAAAGCGCGGTTGACAGCTTTTTTCGATTGTGCTATACTTTGCTACAAATGCGCGTTGCGTGGCTTTCACCGGCGCGAGGCGGGAACTTTCTATGGCGCTACCATAGGAGTTCCTTCATATTGGGGGAGGGTGTTCTATGGCTGAACTGTTCTCGAGCTTTGCCTTCACATCCATTACATGGCAGATGGCCGTCATGTGGGCGATCGGCGGCACGCTGATCTTCCTGGCGATCAAGAAGGAAATGGAACCGACGCTGCTCCTGCCGATGGGCTTCGGTGCGATCCTGGTCAACCTGCCGTTCAACGGCGCGCTGGGCGACCTGGAGGTATTGTACAACGCCGGCATCGCAAACGAGCTGTTCCCGCTGCTTTTGTTCATCGGCATCGGCGCGATGATCGACTTCGGACCGCTGCTCTCCAACCCCAAGATGCTCCTCTGCGGCGCGGCGGCGCAGTTCGGCATCTTCTTCACGCTGTCGCTCGCGCGGCTGTTCAACTTCAGCCTCCACGACGCGGCGTCCATCGCCATCATCGGCGCGGCGGACGGCCCGACCTCGATCTTCGTCGCGAACTACTACGGCACGCAGTACCTCGGCGCGATCATCGTCGCGGCGTACTCGTACATGGCGCTGGTGCCGATTGTGCAGCCGCCCTGCATACGGCTCGTCACGACGAAAAAAGAGCGCATGATCCGCATGCCCTACAACCCGAAGAGCGTCTCGAAGGCGACGCGCATACTCTTCCCCATCCTCGTGACGGTCATCGCGGGCATCGCGGCGCCGAGGTCCGTCGCGCTGGTCGGATTCCTGATGTTCGGAAACCTTTTGCGCGAGTGCACGGTGCTTGATTCCCTCTCCGAGGCCGCGCAGAATGTGCTCGCGAAGCTGATCTCGCTGCTCCTGGGCCTGTCGGTCGCGCCGGTCATGGTCGCGGAGAAGTTCGTCAACCCGCAGACCTTCCTCGTGCTCTGCCTGGGCCTCGTGGCGTTCATCTTCGACACCATCGGCGGCGTGCTGTTCGTGAAGGTCCTGAACCTGTTCACCAAGAAGAAGATCAACCCGATGGTCGGCGCGGCGGGCATCTCGGCGTTCCCGATGTCCTCGCGCGTCGTGCACAAGATGGGCCTCAAGGAAGACCCGCAGAACTTCCTGCTGATGCACGCGGCGGCCGCGAACGTTTCCGGCCAGATCGCGTCGGTCATCGCCGGCGGCCTGATTATCTCGCTGATCGCCAAGTGATTAAGGAGGTACGTTTATGAGAATCACTCCTCTGGAGGCCCTGCAGTCGCTGCCCTATATGTTCAAGGGCATGCTCGGCATCTTCGTCGTCATCGGCGTCATCTACGCGGTAATCGCGATTTTGAACGCCACGACCGGAAAAGGAAGAAAGACCGAGGAATAAACCACCGGAGCCGCCCCGTTTTCGAGGCGGCTCCTGTTTTTTTGTCTACCGGATTCTGAGGAACGACAGTGTGGCCATCGCCGTCGCGCAGATGTCCGAGACGCGGATCACCCTCTGGCTGGCGAGGCAAACGGCCGTCGGGCACGTAACGGTGATCAGCGCCTGTCCAAAATAGGTCGCGCACTGCGAGGAGGCGGCTTTCGCGGCGCGCACGATGCTCGAAAGCAGCGTCTCGTCGTTCGCCCGGAGGCTGAACACCGTGTTGACGCATGCCGGTTCGGGGAGAAAGACCGCGTATTGGACGAGGTATGTTCCGGGCCGGTTGACCATGACAAACGGGGAATCGAGCGCGTAGTCGCATTCGGGGTCGGCCAGTATCTGCGAGAGCTCGATCCCCCCGCACTCGGCGGAGTTCCTGAGCGTCCCGAGCTGGTAGACCATCGCGCCGGAACCCGAGCCCACGGGTGTGCCCGAATCCTCGGGCTCTCCGGGGGGCGGGGGGCAATTTATCGGCGGGCGCGGCCTCTTCGGCGGCCGGCAGCACTGCCGCGCAGCCTGAAGGGCGCCGCCCGCGCGCATGCGGGGATCACATTCGCGAAGCATTGACATCGTATCACCTCGTATTCTTTGCTTCCGTGCATACTATGCGGGGCCGTCCGCCGGCGTGCGATGGGACCAGTCGTCTGCGAAGCCTAACCCCCGCGATAGGTTATTAGACCTCGCAGACTACTTGCCCCGCGAATGAACCGAAACACGCCCTCCCGCGTCCAACACAGAGGAGGCTTGAATGGCAAAGATGTGGAAAATCATCCTGCTGGCGCTCGCGCTGTTCGCGGCCGTGGTCGCGGCGGCGCTTTACCGCGGGCTTACGGTTCGGCGCTACCGGGTGCAGACGGGAAAACTGCCCGCGGGGGCGTCGCTTCGGCTCGCGTTCCTCGCGGATTTGCACAGCACGACATACGGGGAGAACCAGTCGGCGCTCATCCGGTTGATCGCCGAGCAGAGGCCGGACGCGATATTGCTCGGCGGGGACATCGTCGACGACGTGAAGCCGATGGAGAACGCGCTTGCGCTGTTCGACGGGCTTCGCGCGCTCGGCGTCCCGACCTATTACGCGTCGGGAAACCACGAACTGTGGGGAAACGACTACCCGGCCGTCCGAAGGATCATCGAGGGCTACGGCATCGCCGTGCTCGACGGAAACTTCGTCGAGCTGCCCGCGGGCGAGGGGTCGATCCGGCTGTGCGGCATCGGCGACCCGAGCGCCTTCCGGAGCTACGAAAAGGCTCTCGCGGGCGCGTTCTCGGGCCTCGCGGACGACAAATTCAACCTGCTCTTCGCCCACCGCCCGGAGCGGATCGAGCAATACCGGAAATACCCGTTCGACCTCGTGCTCGCCGGCCACACGCACGGCGGGCAGGTCCGGATTCCGCTGCTCCTGAACGGCCTGTTCGCGCCGGATCAGGGGATGTTCCCGAAGTACGCGGGCGGCGAGTACCGGGTCGGCGGGACGAAGATGATCGTCAGCCGCGGACTTTCGCACTACCCGAAGCTGCCTCGCGTGTTCAACCCGCCGGAGGTCGTCGTCGTCGATATAGAGGGCATGTAGAGGCACGCAATCTTAACCGCCGCGAATTTGACATTCGGGCGGTTTTGTGCTAGATTCTTGCCTGTACGGTCCATTTTTCACTTACTTTCGAAGGGAATGATTGATATGGCACAGCTCAGGGGAGCCTGCATCATCGGCCAGTCCGGGGGCCCGACCTCCGTCATCAACGCGTCCACGTACGGCGCGATCAAGACCGCCCTGGAGAGCGACGCGATCACGAAGGTGCTCGGCGCGCTCAACGGCATCAAGGGCGTGCTCGACGACAGGCTCATCGACATGGGCGGGGAGGACCCGGAAGAGCTTAAATTGATGAAGCACACGCCGTCCTCCGCGCTCGGCTCCTGCCGCTACAAGCTGAAGGACCCGGACGTCGACGACACCGACTACAAGCGCATCCTCGAGATCTTCCGCAAGTACGACGTGCGCTATTTCTTCTACAACGGCGGCAACGACTCGATGGACACCTGCAACAAGATCTCGAAGTTCCTGCTGAAGAACGGCTACGAGTGCCGCGTCATGGGCATCCCGAAGACCATCGACAACGACCTGACCGGCACCGACCACTGCCCCGGCTTCGGCTCCGCCGCGAAGTACATCGCGACCTCGGTGATGGAGGTCTACCACGACTCGCGCGTGTACGACACCGGCATGATCACCATCGTCGAGTGCATGGGCCGCCACGCCGGCTGGCTGACCGCCGCGTCCGCGCTCGCCGCGTACAAGGGCAACGGCCCGGACCTGATCTACCTGCCGGAGGTCGCCTTCGACATCGAGAAGTTCACCGAGTCCGTGCGGGAAATTTATGGGAAGAACAAGAAGTGCCTCGTCGCCGTGTCCGAGGGCATCCACGACAGGAACGGCACCTTCATCGCCGAGTACGCGAACAAGGACATGGCGAAGGACAGCTTCGGCCACGCGCAGCTCGGCGGGCTCGCGGCCTTCCTCGCCAACTACATCAAGAACAAGACCGGCGCGAAGGTGCGCGGCATCGAGCTCTCGCTTCTGCAGCGCTGCGCGGCGCACTGCGCGTCGAAGACCGACATCGAGGAGTCGTTCATGGCCGGCAGGGCCGCGGTCGAGAACGCCGTCGCCGGCGCGACCGACAAGATGGTCGGCTTCGAGCGCAAGGTCGTCGACGGGAAGTACGCCTGCGAGACGAAGCTCTACGACCTGACGATCGTCGCGAACACCGAGAAGAAGGTCCCGCGCGAGTGGATCAACGAGAGCGGCGACGGCATCTTGCAGGGCTTCATCGACTACGCGCTGCCGCTGATACAGGGCCAGACCGACCTCGCGATCGAGGACGGGCTGCCGAGGTTCGTGCGGCTCAAGAAGGTCAGGGCCGAGGCGTAACGAACTTTGAGGCGGGGAGCGGAGATTTTTCTCGGCCCCCCGTTTTTTGTTGCCCGCGCGTCTTAGCGCGTGGTATAATGGGTATATCATATGCGGGAGGCTTTTACCATGAGCCGATTGGGAGAGACGATCCGGAAGGCGCGCGCCGCCGCGAAGATGACGGAGAAGGCGCTCGCGAAGAAGTGCGGCATGACCGAAAACGTCATCAAGGACATCGAGGGCGGCAGGCGCATCGCCTCCGACGCGCAGGCGCAGCTGATCCTGAGGATATTGGGCGTCCAAAACCCGGTCTCGGCGGAGCTCGAGGTCGCGTCCGAGCCGGAGGTCAAAGTCCGGCCGAAGCCGCGCCCGTACGTGCTGCCGGAGGCGCAGGACGGGGAATCCCCGGCGCGGGAGTCCAGCGACGCGTGGCTCGACGCGCTGTCGGGCGTCGTCCGGCGCGTGCCGGTCGTGGACGGGGCGGGGCTCGTGATCGACCACGTGGCGGTTCCGATCATCGGCGGCAAAATCGAGGGCGGCGCGCCGGACAAGGTGTTCTTCTACCGCTGCCCGGACGACTCCCTGAGCGGCTTCCGCATCCACGCGGGCGACCTGCTCCTGTGCGTGCCCGCGCAGAAGGTCGAGGACGGCGCGATCTCGCTGTTCTCGCTGGACGGCCGCCGCGTCGCGCGCAAGGCGAACAAGCTCGACGGAAACCGCGTGCTTTTGCAGAGCTACGACCGCGAGTT